>DASPVY010000221.1:0-3797 GCA_035622115.1 Candidatus Acidiferrales bacterium | reverse complement strand
AGCGCGATCTGCGGAGCAAGTCTTACGTCGGGGCTGACGCCCCGGCCCCCTGGAAACGATCGGCATAGATGAAAATCGCATACTTTGATTGTTTTTCGGGCATCAGCGGAGACATGACGCTCGGCGCGCTGGTGGATTGCGGCGTGGAGATTTCCGGACTGGAGCGCGAGCTGCGGCGGCTGAAGTTGCCGGATTGGCGGATGTCCGCCGAGAAAGTGAAACGCGGAGCAATTTTCGCCACGCAGGTAAAAATCGAGACGCACGAGGGCCATCATCACCGCGGGCTTTCCCAAATTCGGCAATTGATTGAAGGCGCCGAACTGGCGCCGAGGGTGAAGCAGCGCGCGACGACGATTTTTGAGCGCTTGGGCGCGGCAGAAGCCAAAGTGCATCAGGTCGAAATCGAAAAGGTACATTTTCATGAAGTCGGCGCTATGGACGCAATCCTGGATATTGTTGGCGCGGCGATTGGATTCGAGTTGCTCGGAATTGACGAATTTGCGTGTTCTTCGCTCGACGTTGGCGCCGGGCAAGTGAAGACGGCACACGGAATCTTGCCTGTACCGGCGCCGGCAACAGCCGAATTGCTGCGAGGCGCGCCGACATATTCGAGCAGAATCCCGAAAGAGCTGGTGACGCCGACGGGAGCAGCGATCGCGACATCGCTGGCGACGCGATTTGGCGAAATGCCGGCGCTGCATTTGGAGGCGATCGGCTACGGCGCGGGTTCGGCGGACCTGACGGAGCGGCCAAACGTCCTGCGGCTGCTAATTGGCGATGCAGTGGGATTGCAAAAGGGCGAGCGATGGGACGCGCCGGTGAGTGTGATTGAAGCGAACGTAGATGACATGAGCCCGCAAATCTACGGGTATTTCGCTGAGCGGGCGCTGGCGGCGGGAGCGCTCGAGGTTTTTTCAACGCCGGTGCAGATGAAGAAGAACCGGCCGGGCTTATTGGTGACGTTGCTGTGCGATCCCGCGGCTCTCAATCGCTTGATTGATCTGATTTTCAGCGAGACGACCACGATTGGAATTCGCACGCACGAAGTGCGACGGCGAACGCTCGAGCGCGAAATCGAGACGGTGCAGACGCCCCTCGGCGAAGTGCATATGAAAGTGTCGCGGCTCAACGGCAGAATGTTGAACGCTGCGCCGGAGTACGAGGACTGCCGGAGGATTGCGGCGGAAAAGGGAGTTCCGTTGAAGCAAGTGATGAAGGTGGCAAACTTTCACTACGAGATATCGCGCGAGGCACGGAAGTAGCTGATGACGGAACCCTACTTTCGCCCGCCCGGCCAACCCAAGTCGCATAAGCCCACGTACTACCTGACTACGCCGATTTATTACGCAAACTCACGCCCACACGTCGGATCGGCATACACCACGATCGTATGCGACGTGATCGCGCGGCATAAACGGATGTGCAATTACGATGTCGCCTACCTCACGGGAACCGACGAGCACGGCGTGAATATCGAGCGGGCCGCGGAAAAGCTGGGCATTTCGCCATCGGAATTGGTGGACCGGAATTATAAAATCTTCATCGACCTGTGGAAACTGCTGGGCATCAGCTACACGAATTTCATTCGCACGACTTCGACGCAGCACGCGGTGGCCGTGCAGAAAATCGTGCGGCGGACGATGCGGCGTTCGCCGAATGCAATTTATAAGAAGAAATACGAAGGCCGTTACTGTGTTTACGACAATCTATTCATCAGCGACACAGCTGAACCGGCGAACTGCCCGATTTGCGGCCGGCCGGGCGAGCTGATCTCAGAAGAGAATTATTTTTTCAGGCTTTCAGACTACAAAGACGACTTGCTTGCGCTTTACGCGCGGAATCCGAATTTTGTCCGCCCGGATTTTCGGCTAAATGAGGTGCGGAGCTTCGTCGAGAGCGGGCTTAAGGATATTTCGATCAGCCGGAAAAGCGTTCGGTGGGGAATTCCGTGGCCGGACGATCCAGAGCACGTGTTTTACGTGTGGTACGACGCGCTGACGAGCTACTTGACCGGCATCGGTTTCGCGGAAGGCCCGGATGGCAGTGAGGAATTTCGGCATTACTGGCCGGCAAATCTGCACATGATCGGGAAGGAGATTCTCCGGTTTCATGCTGTTTACTGGCCGGCATTCTTGATTGCGGCGGAAATACCGCTGCCGAGGCAGGTTTTCGCGCACGGATGGCTGCTTTTCGAACAGGAAAAGATGAGCAAATCGAAGGGCAACGTGGCGTATGCAGAGCCGATCGTTAAGGTGCTCGGGAACGACGCGCTTCGCTATTACCTATTGCGAGAGACGGTATTCGGGCAAGACGGGAATTTCAGCCGCGACGCGCTGATTACGAGATACAACGCGGACCTCGCGAACGGGCTGGGAAATCTCGCGAGCCGGATTCTGACGATGGTGGAGCGGTATTGCGACGGCAAAATACCGAGGCCGCCGATGATTCGCGATCAACAAATTGCAATCCTGACGGAGACGACGCGCGCAGAAACGCGGATGGCCTTCGACAATTTCGAGTTCAGTCTCGGGCTCGAAAAAATCTGGGTGCTGGTGAGCGCACTCGACAAGTATTTGACCGAGAACAAACCGTGGGACCTGG
Organism: Candidatus Acidiferrales bacterium; assembly: GCA_035622115.1. Classification (GTDB taxonomy): domain Bacteria; phylum Acidobacteriota; class Terriglobia; order Acidiferrales; family UBA7541; genus Palsa-147. The sequence continues at coordinate 1,196 of DASPVY010000221.1, read as the reverse complement.
CGAGCCAGCCGGACGAGAGAGAGCGGCTGATGGAAGTGCTCTACAACGCGTGCGAGGGCCTGAGGTTCCTTGCGCTGCTGCTGCATCCGGTGCTGCCAAACGCCACGGACAAAATCTGGGCCGGCCTCGGACGTCCGACGCGGCTGGAAGATCAGCAGGTGGACGAAACGACGTTCGGAAGCTTGCTGCCAGGTGAGCCAATCGGAAAATTTGAGGCGGTGTATCCGCGAGTGGAAAAGAAGGAAGCTTCGGAAAGGATTGAAGCGATGGAAGAAGAAATTCGTAATCCCGCGGCAACGGTCAAGACCGCGGCAAACGACCCGGCGACGGTTCCGCCGACCGCCGGGGTAGCGGCTGGACCGTCTACCGCCGGCGGAAAAATCAGCATCGACGATTTCCTGAAAGTCGAGATGCGTGCGGGAGTGGTGAAATCGGCGGAGAGGATTCAAGGCGCGGACAAAATTTTGAAGTTGATGGTAGATATCGGCGAGGAAGTGCGGCAGATCGTCGCGGGACTCGCCGTCTCCTACCAGCCAGAGGAATTAATCGGCAAAAAAGTTGTGGTGGTTGCGAATCTGGCTCCGCGCAAGCTGCGAGGCGTGGAGTCGAACGGGATGATTGTTGCGGCGTCGGTGGGGCCGGAAGGCAAGCCGGTACTTTGCACGTTCACGGAAGACGTGCCTGCAGGGGCGAAGCTGAAGTAGGAGAAAATTAAGAGACTGCGCACAGGAGAAGACAGAAAGACGGCGAAGCAAGGATAGCGATTGGAAATTATAGACTCGCACGCGCATCTGGAATCGGAACAATTCAAGGAAGATTGCGACGGAGTGTTGCGGCGTGCGCGGGACGCGGGTGTCGCGACGATTCTAGCGATCGGCGGCGCGGACGGCCCCGATCATTTGGCTTCCGCAATTCCGTTCGCTGAGAATTACGACTGGATCTACGCCACCGCAGGAATACATCCTCACGAAGCGAAGCTTGCCACGGAAAAGCATTTCGCGCGCCTTGAAGAGTTGCTGCGACACCCGCGCGTGATTGCGTGCGGCGAAATTGGTCTTGATTATTACTACGATCATTCTCCGCGAGACATCCAGCAGCGCGTGTTTCAACGGCAACTCGAACTCGCGCGCGCGGCGAAATTGCCGATCGTGATTCATTGCCGCGATGCGTGGGCGGAAAGCCTCAAGATGCTGGAT
>DASPVY010000220.1:0-3281 GCA_035622115.1 Candidatus Acidiferrales bacterium | reverse complement strand
GCCATCGTGTCCGAATAAAACATTTTGCCCATGCGCGAGTTGTAGAGGACGCGGCCGGTGGCGCCATGCGCTTCCGGCATCGGGGCCAGCGGAACGGAAACGGTGTCGCGCGCAGTGGCAAGATCGAGGAGCGCGTTAATTTCGTCGGCTTGCTGCTTCAGTTGCTGCACTTCAGCGCGCTGCCGGTCAATTTGCGAGTTGAGATGGTTGTTGGTGACCCACAAGAGCACAGTGGCGAGGGCCATAGCCGCTGCTGCGGGCGCGAAGATTGCCGCCCACCAATTTCCGCGGAAGCCGGGGCGCGAAGGTTCGGGCTCGGGAAGCGAATATTCGCGGCCGACGGCGGAGGCAGAAAGCTGGCGCATGAGGCCTTCCTTCACCCCGGGGGAAGGCGAGACTTGCGGAACCGCGAGAGCGAGAAGAGCCATGCGGCCGCGAGCTTCGGCGAGTTTCTGGGCGCAGGGCTGGCACGCGGCGATGTGCGATTCGAAAGCTTCGAGTTCGTCGCCTTCGAGCGTGCCTAGCGCGTAAAGGTCAAAGTCCTCGTCGCGAGTTGGATGAGCGGTCATGGCTGCAACTTTTTCTTCAATGATTCAATCGCGGAGCGAAGCCGCGTTTTTACAGTGCCGAGCGGGTCGCCAGTGCGCGCGGCGATTTCACTGTGCGTCAATCCCTCGAAATAAGCGAGTTCGAGAGTCTCGCGCTGCTCTTTCGGAAGGGAGCCGAGCGCGCCTTTCACTTTACCCATAATCTGGTTCCGCGCTACTTCCGTTTCAAGATTAAACGGAAGGACGACGTTATTCTCCACAAGCTCCTCGGTCTCAGTGGGTACTCGGCGACGCAGTCGCGAGATCGCGCGGTTGCGCGCGGCCACGGCCAGCCAGCCCGGTACGGAGCCGCGCGCGGGATCGAATTGCGCGGCCGTGCGCCAAATCTGGAAGAAAATATCCTGCAGAATTTCCTCCGAGGCGGCCGAGTCGCGCAGGATGCGATTCAAAATCGAGCACACCAATCCCGAATAGCGATCATAGAGGGCGGCGAGAGCGGTTTCGTCACGCCCCACGATTCGCTCGATCAGGGCCCAATCGGAGGACCGCTGGTCTGGGCTCGATGCTGGACTCACTTCTCCTCGAGCGCTTCACCTAAAAGTACGCAGCCGGACGGCGACGCGGATTGGAACGCGAGGAACGCATGCGCCGAATCCGGCACGGCGATTCCGAAGTGCGAACGGCAAAGGCGGACGAAGCGTAGCGTTTTCAGCAATTGAGGTCAATTCCGGAGTGGAAGAGGAAGAAACTGAGAGGGAACAAAAAGGGCTCGAAACGCCGGTGGTGGCCTATGCCGATTCAACGTAAATACTTATTTTAGATAGGTTTACATGGCGCCAGAGATAGCTATTGCGCAATTCTGGGAGCGTGAGCACGGGCGGTTCATTTGCGGATGCCCGTGGTTTCCGTTGACACATGTTTCGCGTGTTGAATAAACTCCCTTCCGACCGGGGGTTACAGAAATTCCACAACTTAGTTTCAGATTCCCGGCTCGCGCCGTGCGCACGTAGCGACGCGCGAGGAGGACCCATTCGATGGCTATTGCGACCAAACCGGCCCCGCAGGCGATCCCGCGCATAGCCCCGCGCGAGGATTTGAATCCGTATCGCATCGCGCAAATTCAATTCGATATCGCCGCCGAGCACTTGAAGCTCGACCAGAGCCTGCGGCAAATCCTGCGCATGCCGAAGCGAGTGATGGAAGTTTCCATCCCGACGAAAATGGACAACGGTCAGGTGAAAGTATTCACCGGCTATCGAGTCCAGCACAATATCGCACGCGGCCCGGCCAAGGGCGGATTGAGATATCACCCGAACGTAACGCTCGACGAAGTGCGGGCGCTGGCGATGTGGATGACGTGGAAGACGGCGACGGTCAATTTGCCGTACGGCGGAGCCAAGGGCGGCATCATTTGCGATCCGAAGCGGATGAGCAAGGGCGAGCTGGAACGAATGACACGGCGATTTACGTCTGAGATTCTGCCGATCATCGGGCCGGAGCGGGATGTGCCGGCACCGGACGTCTACACCGACGCGCAGACGATGGCCTGGATCATGGACACCTATTCCGTGACGCTTGGCGAAGCGACACTGGGGATCGTGACCGGCAAGCCGGTTTCTCTTGGCGGATCGCTCGGAAGGAACGACGCCACGGCACGCGGGTGCCTCTTCGCGGTGGAAGAGGCCTGCAAGGTGAAGAGAATCAATCTGCGTGGCGCGACGGTGGCGATCCAGGGATTCGGAAACGCGGGATCGGCGGCAGCGCGGCTCTTTGCGGAGAAAAAAGCGCGAGTGGTGGCGATCAGCGATTCGCGAGGCGGCGTTTTCAATTCGCGGGGGATCGACCCGCTGAAAGCGGCGCGCTACAAAGAGCGATCGGGCACGGTGGTGGGGATGCCGGGAACTTCGCGGATTTCGAATGACGACCTGCTCACGCTGAAGTGCGACATCCTGATTCCGGCGGCGCTTGAAAACGTGATTACGCTGAGCAACGCCGAGTTGATCCGCGCGCGGATCGTGGCGGAGGCCGCGAACGGGCCGACGACGCCGCACGCCGATGAAGTCCTGGCGCGCAAAGGCATTCTGCTGGTGCCCGATATTCTCGCGAATGCCGGCGGAGTGACGGTGAGCTACTTCGAGTGGGCGCAGGATTTGCAGGGCTACTTCTGGTCCGAAGGCGAAGTAAACGCGCGGCTCGAGACCGTGATCAAAAAGGCGTTCCACGAAGTCTACGATTCGATGCGCAAGCACCACACGCACATGCGCACGGGCGCATACATTCTTGCGGTCGGGCGAGTCGCAGACGCGACGCTGGTTCGCGGACTTTATCCGTAAAGCGGCGCGCGTCAGTCTGGGTTTTCCTCTGTTGGCCTGAAGTGTCTCCACAGAAATTTTGCACTTGCGCGCCGCAGATACGGCGCGTACATTTTGATTTGCCGGCTCACCTCGCGAGTTGGGTGACGCCGGCATTTGTGCCTGGCTGCGAGGTAGCTGAATCTTGAATAATCACGCGCACCACCGGCCACCCATCCTGCTGACGATCGCTGGATTCGATCCCTCCTGCGGAGCGGGCACGGCCGCGGACCTGAAAACTTTCGCCGCGCACAATTGCTACGGAGTTGCAGCGGTGACGGCGCTGACGGTGCAGTCCACGCAAGGCGTGCGTTCGGTGCATCCGACGCCCGCGCCCACCCTCCGTGCGCAACTCGATGCGCTCGCCGACGATTGCACGATC
>DASPVY010000219.1:0-6773 GCA_035622115.1 Candidatus Acidiferrales bacterium | reverse complement strand
GAATTGGACCGCGAATGAGGCGCGCCGCGAGATGATCGCCTACGGCTTCGATTCTCTTCATCGTTCCTGGTGCAGCGCCGTTGACTCATACGAGCAATCGTTCCCTCTGCATTTTTCTTCTGCTCCCGAATTCGAATCTCTGCGCTCCCGCTCGATTCAAAAGTAAGGATTTTTGCGCCGGCAGTTCTCTGACGTCTCTCCGCTCCCTGAAAAAACAAAAGGGCCGGGAATTCCCGACCCTCCTCGCCAAACTTGTCCTCAGTCGCCTTATTTCGAAACCGCTGCCGCCTCCAAAGTTTCCGTTCTCTCCACGCGCTTGATCCTCGCCGCCTTGCCTTTGCGCCCGCGCAGATAATTCAGTTTCGCGCGCCTCACCCGGCCCTGATGCACGACTTCGATCGAGCTGATCGTCGGCGAGTGCAGCGGAAATATGCGCTCCACGCCAATGCCGAAGCTGACGCGCCGCACGGTGAACGAAGCTCCGGCGAGTTCGCCCCGGCGCTCCACCACCACGCCTTCAAACGCCTGAATGCGTTCCTTCTCCTTGTCGCCGTCCGCTTCCTTCAGGATCACGTTTACGCGAATCGAATCGCCCGGACGGAAGTTCGGAATGTCCGTGCGCAATTGCATTTGTTGCGCCTTTGCAAGTTGTGGATTCATGGCTGTATTCCCGGCAGACCCGCTCAGGTGGGGCCAGCGCTCTCTTTGGGTAAACCGACATTATACGCAGGCATGCGTGTTTTTGCCAGGAAATAGCGGAAAAACGATAAGATCAACTGCGAGCCGCGCGAAGGGAGTGAAATCGATGGGCCGGACGACAGGCGTTCTAGACGATAAGGCAGGATTTCGGACGCGCATCATTTATTGGCTGGTGAAACGGAAGCGAGGGCGCATCCATCTGGCTATGCGTGTGCGGGCGTTCGATCCGAAGCTGCTGGAATTGGCGGTGCGCATGGACGCACACACTGCATCGGAGGGCCGGGTACCGAAGAAGCTGAAAGAACTGGCCCAGTTGAAGGTCGCGATGATGGTCGGGTGCCCGCTTTGAATCGACATTCATTCTGCCGTCGGCAGAAAAATTGGCATCACCGAGGAGCAGTTGCTGGACCTGGCGCAATTCGAGCGGAGCGCGCATTTCACCGAGCGGGAAAAACTCGTGCTGCGCCTGACGGTGGCGTTGACACGCACCCCGGCGGAAGTTCCGGATGAGCTGTTCGCAACGCTGCGGGGCGAATTTTCGGAGCCGGAGCTGGTGGAGCTGACGAATGCCATCGCCTGGGAGAACTACCGCGCGCGGTTCAATCGCACGTTTGCGATCGAGTCGGAAAATTTTTCCAAAGGGCAATTCTGCCCGCTGCCGGAACGATAACTTCAGCCGGCGTGTTAGCGTGGATGGAGGAGCGCGCAGGGCGGCCGCGCGACGACCCTCAAAACCAGGTCCTTCGCCGGTACGCGCGATACTCTTCTCCGAATTTCTCTTCCAGTACGCGCGCTTCTCGCCTCGCCCGGATCACCTGAACCGGAATCAGAATCATCAGAAACGCCAGCCACGCGGGCTTTTCTACATACAACACCACGCCGGAAAGCAGCAGCACCGAAAACACGTAAATGGGATTTCGGATGCGCGAGTAAATTCCGTGCGTCACCAGCGCACGCGCTTCGGGTCGCACCGAAAAAGAATCTCCCAATTGGAATTGCGCAACAATCCAGCCGGAGATGCCTAGAACAATCAGGCACGCGCCCGCGAACCGCTCCGGCGTCCACTCCGCGCTCCGCCACACCGAGAAAAGAACCACCACACACAAACACACGATGCTCAGCCGCGCCCATCGGGAGATCAACTTTGCCGCGCGCGATCTTCTTTCGGATATGGCTCCTCCAATCATCGAACCTTCGGCTCTCTCGCAGCGCTCGCCAGCAGATCCGGGCGATTGCGTTGCGTTTTTTCAATCGCTTTTTTCAGCCGCCAGCGCCGAATTTCTTCATGATTGCCGCTCATCAGAATTTCCGGCACGCTCCAGCCGCGAAATGTTTGCGGCCGCGTGTAGTGCGGAAAGTCGAGGATGCCGCGGGCCGCAACCGGGAGTGGAGGCTGCCATGTATCGGCTGCTCCGTCCTTGGGCTCGTCGAGCGAGGCGACGGAATTCTCGCTGAACGACTCGTTCACGGCGGAGTCTTCGTTGCCGAGCGCGCCCGGCAGCAACCGCGTCACGGCATCGATCACCATCGCCGCAGGCAGTTCGCCGCCCGACAGAACAAAATCGCCGATCGAAAGTTCATCGGTTGCCAGATGTTCCGCCACGCGTTCGTCCACTCCCTCGTATCGTCCGCACAACAGCACGAGGCGTTCGAGATTCGCCAATCGCCGCGCGGTTTCCTGCCGGAAAAGTTCGCCCGACGCGGAAAGCAAAACAATCGCGCTTCCCTGCGTCGCGTTGCTCGCGCCAAGTACGGCCTCCACGGCGTCAAACAGCGGTTCCGGCTTCATCACCATTCCTTCGCCGCCGCCGAAAGGGCGATCGTCCACGGTGCGATGCCGATCGTGCGTGAATTCGCGCAAGTCGCGCGCAGCGACGTCAATGAGTTTGGCTTCGCGTGCGCGCCGCACGATTCCGTAATCGAGCGGGCCGGCGAAGAATTCCGGAAAAATTGTGATGATATCGAATCGCATGGTTGTTGCGGAACGACACACCGCCGCAGCGGGTCCCGGCGAATTTGAATCCGCGGCTAACTCGCCAAATCCGCTTGGCAGCTTATCAGGCTTGATTTAATTCGAGGAGACCTTCAGGAGGCGATATCTCAATCCGTCGCCCGGCCAGATCGATTTTGGTGCAAATTTCCACGGCCAGCGGTATTAAAACTTCACCGCTCGGCGATTCCACAACCAGCAGCGCCGTTCCGGGAGAGTCCTTGCCGGTCGCCTCAACGTCGCTCACCACCCCGACGCGTCGCCCGCCGTCCGCGAATACTTCACAACCGATTAAGTCACTAAAAAAATAGCTTCCCACAGGCAGTGCGACGCGGTCTTCAATCGGCACTTGCACCTGCAGGCCCACCAGTTTTTCGGCATCGCTGATCGAATTCGAGCCGTCAAAATGAAAAATAGCCTGGCCGCCGCGGCTCATGCTTTGCCGGAAAGAACGAATGGCGACGCTGCGCCTCGCAGCGTTGCCGTCCCATAAAAATGCGGATTTCAGTTTCGCCAGCCGGCCGGGGAAGTCGGTGAGGATTTCAGCTGCAATTTCGCCGCGCCGGCCTTGAGGTCGAACGATACGGGCCAGCGTGACGTATCTCGAATCTTCCGGGTTCACTACTCGAGTATTTCCAGGGTAAATCGCTTTCTCAGTTTCATCCCGGCGGCGCCCAGGATCGTTCGAATGGACTTTGCGGTTCGCCCCTGTCGGCCAATAACTTTCCCAAGATCCTCAGGGTGAACTTTCAGTTCCAGTACCGTAACCTGCTCGCCGTCAATCGCTCGAACACTGACCTCGTCGGAATGATCTACGAGAGCCCTTGCAATTTGTTCCACCAGGTCCTTCATCACGCACCCTCCACAGGAAGCCGGGCCGAGCGGGAACTGTCGCTCGAACTGGAGCGTATAGCTGAAACACTTTTCCCCGTGGATGTGACGCTTTATGCGAGCTTCTGGTTACGCAGAAAGCTGCGGACTGTGTCGCTGGGTTGCGCCCCGCATCCGAGCCAGTACTTGATGCGGTCGGCGTTCAGCTTCACTTCGGCGGGCTTCTTCAGCGGGTCGTAAGTGCCAACAATTTCAACAAAACGGCCGTTGCGCGGGCGCGTCTTTTCGAGCACCACCACGCGGTAGAACGGCCTCTTTTTCTTGCCAATCCGTGCCAGGCGAATCGTTACCAATGCCAATTCCTCCTCAATTGAACCCTGTAATTATAGCGAATACCGCCGGTTTACCCTAGCGCGATTTCCCGGGGCGGCCATGATTGCACGTGCGGATAGGGCGCTCGCCGCAGCTATTGCGGCATGGTTGGCGGCTTCATGCCCGCAAATTTGCCGATGCCGCGGACCTTGCTCTTGGCCAAACTGCCGTACTGCTTCAGCATCCGGCGCATATCGGAATATTGCTTGAGGACCTGATTGACTTCCTGAACCGAGGTGCCACTGCCGCGCGCGATGCGTTTGCGGCGCTTGCCGTCGATCAAGTTGTGGTCGGAGCGCTCGTCGTTGGTCATCGAGCAGATGATGGCTTCAACGCGCTTCAGCTGCTTTTCGTCCAGGTCGACGTCCTTTGGCATTTTGGCGAATGGTCCGATTTTCGGCAGCATGCCCATCAACTGCTCGAGCGATCCCATCTTGCGAATCTGGCGGAGCTGTTCGCGGAAATCCTCGAGCGTGAAATCGTCTTCGCGGAGCTTGCGGTGCAGCTCGCGCGCTTTTTTCTCGTCAATTGTCTTTTCGGCTTTCTCGATCAGCGTCAGAACGTCGCCCATCCCCAGAATCCGCGAGACGATTCGGTCCGGATAGAACGCTTCGAGCGCGTCGTATTTTTCGCCCACCCCAGCGAATTTCACCGGCGCGCCCGTCACTTTGCGGATCGAGAGCGCCGCGCCGCCGCGCGCATCGCCGTCGAGCTTGGTCAGGATGACGCCCGTGATTCCGAGCCGCTTGTGAAATTCACCGGCCGAGTGGACCGCGTCCTGGCCGATCATCGCGTCGGCTACGAAAAGAATTTCGGCGGGCGACAGTTCGCGCTTCAATTGTGAAAGCTCTTCCATCAATTCGTCGTCGATGTGCAGGCGCCCGGCCGTGTCCACGAGGATCACGTCCGATGCCGAAAGTTTCGCTTCGCGCAGAGCGCCGCGCACGATCTCAACGGGCTTGTCGGTGCCGGTGCCGGGCCAGAGCGGCGTGCCGGTGGCTTTGGCAACCTGCGCCAGTTGCTCCCGCGCTGCGGGGCGGTAAACGTCGGTCGAAACGACGATCGGCCGGTGGCCATGCTCGCCGAGCCATTTTCCGAGCTTGCCGGTAGTGGTTGTCTTGCCCGAACCCTGCAGGCCGACGATCAGCCACACCGACGGCGGGCGCGACGCAAATTGCATCTTGGCTTCGCGGCCGAGCAGATCGCTCAATTCGTCGCGGACGATTTTGACGACTTGCTGGTCGGGTGACAGCTGAAGCAAGACTTCCGAGCCAAGCGCCTTGTCGCGGATGTGCGCGACGAACTCGTCGACCACGCCGACGTTGACGTCGCCTTCGAGCAGCGCTTCGCGAATCTCGCCGAGCGCGGTGTCAAGGTGCTCCTGGGTGAGCTTTCCTTGCCCGCGCAGATTCTTGAACGCGCGCTGCAGCCGGTCAGTCAGGTTCTCAAACATGGGCGAAACGATGGCCGCCCCAGTACGCCCGGTGCAAGCCGTAGCCTCCTGCTAAGATCGTCGTTTCCGAGCTCCGCGAATCGGAGCGGCAGACTCTCCAAATCCACGTTAGCACAAGACACCGGGGTGCCAGCAAATCTCGATGCTGTAAAACGCTCGTAGTTGCGGTCCGCGACCTCCGCGACGCCGTTCGGCAGAGGGAGTAAGATTTCGATATACGGAACATGGGGAGCACGATCCAAGAAGCGTTCGCGCGGTTGAGAGCGATTCCGATTGCGGCGACGCTGGCCGTGGCGCTGCTCGCCTTCGGCATGCCGCTGGCGATGCCGAGGATGGTGGGGGCGCAGGAGACGCGATGGGTGGAGCTGCTCAAGAGGGCGAATGGGCTGAGGAAGGAGGGGCGGACAGCAGAGGGGATACCGGTGGCGGAAGAGGCGGTCAGCGTGGCGGAAAAATCATTTCGCCCGGACGATCCGAAAATCGCGCTCACGCTGAATCTGCTGGGCGCGATGTACGACGAGCAGGGCCGCTACGCGGATGCCGAGCCGGCCTTTCAGCGCAGCCTGGCGATCCGCGAAAAGGCCTATGGTCCCGACAATCCCGAAGTTGCCAAGAGTCTGGCGGGCCTTGGATTTCTCTACTACCACGAGGCCAGATATGCCGAGGCCGAGCCGCTTTTTCAGCGTGCGCTGGCGATCCGCGAAAAAGCGCTGGGGCCGGGCGATCCTGAGGTCGCCGTCACGCTGAATAATCTGGCGACGCTTTATCAGCGGCAGGGCCAATTCGCCAAGGCCGAGCCGCTCTTCAAGCGCAGCCTGATGATTCGCGAAAAAGTTCTCGCGCCCGATGATCCCGAATTGGCCGTGAGCCTGAACAGCGTAGCGACGCTCTACGAGGAGCAGGGGAAATACGCTGAGGCGGAGCCGCTCGTCCGGCGCAGCCTCGCGATTCGCGAAAAAGCGCTCGGGCCGGAGCATCCCGACGTCGCCGCCAGCCTGAACATCCTCGCATTGGTGTGCGAGGAGCAGGGCAAATACGCTGAGGCGGCGCCGCTCTACCAGCGCGGTCTGGCGATACGCGAAAAGACGCTTGGGCCCGACCATCCGGACCTGGCCCGGAGCTTGAGCAGTCTCGCGACGCTTTACGAGAAACAGGGGAAATATGCGGAGGCGGAGCCGCTACTGAAGCGCGGCCTGGCGATTCGCGAAAAAGCGCTCGGGCCGGACCATCCGGACGTCGCCAAGAGCTTGAACGATCTCGCGCGCGTCTACGAGAACGAAGGGCGATATGCCGAAGCGGAGCCGCTCTACCAGCGCGGCCTGGCCATTCGCGAAAAGGCGCTGGGGCCGGATCATCCCGATGTGGCGGCGAGTGAGAGCAACCTCGCGACGCTTTACTACGCCGAAGGCAACTCCGAGCAAGAAGAGG
>DASPVY010000218.1:0-6850 GCA_035622115.1 Candidatus Acidiferrales bacterium | reverse complement strand
GCATGAGCCCAAACTGCAAGTGCGGCGAATGTTCGTAGCGCCGCGCGAGAAAGTCTTCGAAGCGTGGACCAAACAGGAAAAGTTGGAGAAATGGATGTGCCGATTCCCGAGATGCGACGTGCGTTATGAAACGACCGATGCTCGGCTGGGCGGCACCAATGTGGTCGAGGTCAAGAGCCCGCAAGGAGAAATATTCAAGCAGAGCATCACGTACCGGGATATTGAGCCGCCGAAAAAACTGATTTTCAGGTGGGACTGGCAGAGGATCTCGCCGTCGGGACAGATGATCGACGAGCTGCGCGACACGCTGGTGACTGTGGAATTCGAGCCACGCGGAAATTTTACGGAGGTGATATTGACGCATGAAGGTTTCCGTAATCCTGAGCAGCGCGAGGCGCACAACAAGGGCTGGAACGGGTGTCTCGATCAGCTCGAAGGAGAGTTGAAGGCGTAGGAGGGAATTCGCGGGAGAAGAGGGATTCCGCGTCGGGGACTCCTCGGATAGACGGTGCGGTATAGGGTGGTCGAGAGAGAAGGCGTCAGCGCTGGTTCACGGCGAGCCAGGGCACGCCGCGGTAGGAATCGGCGACGACCCAGGCGGCGGCCGTCAGAGCCACGGAGACGATGGTCTCGCTCCATTGAAAGGCGTCTTTCGAGCCTGCGGCCACGATAGGCACCCACACCAGCAGCGTGAACATGCCGAGCTCGAAGGCGGAGAGCGCGGCTGCCAGCCGCGCGAACACGCCGATCAGCACCGAGACACCCGCCAGGACGAGGGCAGCGCCGGTGAAACGAGCCCAGAAACCATGCCACGGCAACCAGCCAGGCACCAGCGAGATGGTGTTTTGGAGATAGAGGAAATGAGACACACCGAAGAAGATAAAGCCCAGACCATAGAGCAAGCGCGCGATGCGCAGGCCGTTATTGCCGGTAGCGAAACGGAGGCGCAGCTTGTCCCAGCCAGTGGCGAACCAGACGTATAGCACCCAAGAGGCCGCCAGCATCACCGCAGCCTCAGAGGCGGACCAAGCGGTTTCGACGCCGGACTCGAGAAAAATGTAGGGCAACCTGAACAGAAGAAACCAAAGCAGGAGAAAGGCCAGCAGCACGCGGGCGGCGATGGCGGCCGTTTGCTGCCAGAGGAGGCCGATGCCGGTTGCGAGGGAGATGAAAGCAGATAGATAAATCAGCAGCTCGCGAGCGGGCGCTCCCGTTGGAACCGGGTCCCATACCGGCGTGAAGTTGCCTTTGACGAGGCCGAGAATTCCGAGGGCGATCATGGTCGCTGCAAAGACTGCATGACCCACGCTTGCGATGCGCATCGCCCCCTCCAGTAGTGATCCAGTTCATCGGCTACGGGCATGGCCTGGATGTCAGATGCCGGCCAGCAGGCGAGATAGTATCATCCGGAATTAAAGACGTGGCCGGCGGGAGATGCAACGGCTGATTGCGGCGCGAGCGGAGACTGATTCGGCTATGGATTGGGGGTGGCGTCCTAATTCGCGTGAGGGGCTCTCGTTCACATGTGGAAGCCCCCCACAACTAAAAGCCAAGCAGCGATAGATATCAGCACAACGACAGGTACGCAGCATATTCCGGCGCCAAAGGCCAATCGCAGTTTCCCCAGCCCCTTTGCTTCTCGCGCCATCTTCTGGAATGCGAGAATACTGCTTAACCCTAGCATTGCCAGAGAGATGTAGAAGAGCCAAAGGAGCAACGCCCCGAGTGCGGGAAGTTGGGGATTGTCACCTATCAACGGTGGCGTAATTCCACCAAACATTACTATGAACAACATCAAGTGAGAGATTGTGGCAACGTGCAGCGCAGCAGAGGCGACTGCGAGCAGGGCAATGAAAGCCGTTCCCGCCCCCAGACCAAGTGCGAATGCCAGTGAATTCTTTCCCCTGCGGAACAAAAGATAGAGCAGTGCAAGACTGAGCAATCCCGAGCGACCGAAAGCGATTAGTGCTGCCGTAATGTCATGAGCCGCAGCCACAAATGCCACGCCGTAAAGGATCATGCAAATCAACGCGGAGCACCGGGCCGCCCGCAGCCACGCTGAACTAGCCACGCCGACTGGCTCGCTCTCCGCCGGGGATATGCTGTCGAACGTAGGCGCCTCCCACTTGAAAGTATGGGTCAAGATGGACATTTAGCACCTTTTTTCAAATTAGGACAGCACCGGATTGGGGCTGCGCTTGCCTTATGGTGGGGCGCAGCGTAGGATGACAGTTCGAGTTTTTTGCACACCATCCCCTAAATTTTCCCGGCGGTTGAGCGCGAGCGGAAACGTGCGGGCAGGCGGTCCCGAAAAGTGCGGCGAACATGAGTGTTGGACGACTCGAAGCGAAGACGGTAGCGGTGGTTGGCGCGCAGTGGGGCGACGAAGGCAAAGGCAAGGTGGTGGACTATCTTGCCGGCTCGTTTGAATACATCGCGCGGTGCCAGGGCGGACACAACGCCGGGCATACGGTGATTGTGGGCAGCCAACGATTCGTTTTGCAACTGATCCCATCGGGGATTCTGCGTCCCGGGGCGAAAGCCGTGATCGGTCCGGGATTGGTGGTGGACCCCGCGGCGCTCATCGCAGAAATCGACACGCTTAAGAGCGCAGGCGTGGAGGTGAAAGGCCGATTGTTTTTGAGCGATCGCGCACACCTGATTTTTCCGTATCATCGCGACATGGATAAAGCCGCTGAGGCGGCGCGAGGCGAGGCCAAAATTGGCACCACTTCGCGCGGAATCGGGCCGGCATACGAAGACAAGATGGCGCGGCGGGGGATGCGCGTGGGCGACCTGGCCGATCCCGGAAGATTCGCGGAAAAACTCGAGCGGGTGATGAAGGAGAAAAGTGCGATCAGCCTGGCCACGTATGGCCAGCCGCTCGAAACCACGGGATTGCTGGCGATGTACCTGGAACTCGGGCAGCAACTCAGCGGATATATCACGGATACTGCGGCGCTTTTGAACCGCGCGATCGATCGCGGCGCGTCCGTGCTGTTCGAAGGGGCGCAGGGCACGATGCTGGACATCGATCACGGGACATATCCGTACGTGACCTCGTCGAGCGCGACGGCGGGCGGCTGCTCGACCGGGCTGGGCATTCCTCCGACGCGGGTGAGCGGGGTGGTGGGCGTGACGAAGGCGTACACGACGCGAGTGGGCCGCGGACCGTTCCCGACCGAAATGCCCGACATCGAAGCGACGGAAGTGCGCGACCGCGGCCAGGAGTTCGGCGCGGTGACCGGGCGACCGCGGCGATGCGGCTGGCTGGATCTGGAAGTGCTGCGCTACGCCAAGATGATCAACGGAATCGATTCGCTGGTGGTGACGAAGCTCGATGTATTCGACACGCAAGCCGAAATTCAGGTTTGCGTCGGATACGTCTCCAAGGGCGAGACCATCGATAATATGCCCGGCGCGTTCGAGAGCTACGAGCGAGTGACTCCGGCATACAAGACGCTTCCCGGCTGGCGAAAACCGACGTACGGCATTCGCGAGGAGCGAGAATTGCCGCAAGCGGCGCGCGATTATTTGAAATTTATTTCCGATTCGCTGGAAGTCGAAATCGGGATGATCTCGACGGGCCCGGAGCGCGATGCGACAATCATCACGGCCGGGTCCAAGCTTGCTTCCTGGCTCTAATTCCTCATGCTTTCCTACCAAGCAGCGCGCTTCAAAGTGATCGAGGCGGCGCTGAGGCGCTTCCGCCCCGGCGCTCCTGAAACGCTGGACATTTCGAGCGATGCGGGCGCGGCGCTGGGGCGCGTGCTCGCCGCGGACATACGAGCGGACCGCGATTATCCGGCGTTTAACCGAGCGATTCGCGACGGCGTGGCCGTGCGCTCGATTGACGTGCACAAAGTTCCGGCGCGGCTGCGAGCGATCGGGGAGAGCAAAGCGGGCGCGCCGTTTACCGGGACGGTTCAGCCGGGCGAATGCGTTCACATCATGACGGGCGCGGCGGTGCCCGCCGGCACGGATACGGTGGTGATGATCGAGTACACCAAGGCCGACGGGGAGCAGATCACAATCGAGCGCGCGGCACAGCCGGGCGAGCACATCGTACGCGAGGGCGCGGAAGCGAGAGCCAATCAGGTGGTGATTGCGCGCGGAAAATATCTCGGCTACGCGGAATTGAATGTGGCGGCCCAGGTGGGAGCGATCAAGCTCAGCGTGTTCGCGCGGCCGAGAGTAGGGATTCTGGCCACCGGCGATGAACTGGTACCGGCGAGCGAGACGCCAGGCCGGTACGCGATCCGCAACAGCAACAGCATTTCGATTTCAGCGCAAGCGGCTCAGGCGGGAGCCAAGCCGGTGGTGCTGGGAGCAGCGGCGGATCGGGAAAGCGAATTGCGCGAAGCCGTGGATCGGGGGCTGCGCGAGGATATTTTCGTGCTGACCGGCGGCGTTTCGGTGGGGAAGTACGATCTTGTCGAGGAGATACTGAGCGCAGCGGGGGCGGAATTCTATTTCGACGCGGTGGCGATTCGTCCGGGGCGCCCGGCGGTGTTCGGGATCTGCCGGGACAAGCTGATTTTCGGGCTGCCGGGGAATCCGGTATCAGCGATGGTCACTTTCGAGGTTCTGGTGGTGCCGGCGATTCAGGTATTTTGCGGAAGGACGCCGCGGCCGCCGGCGATGTTCAGGGCGAAGATCAAACACGAGCTGAACGAGAAGCCGGGGCTGACGCATTTTCTTCCGGCGCGATTGGAATTTACGGACGATGGCCCTGCGGCGGAAACGGTTCCGTGGCAGGGATCGGGCGATGCGACCGCGCTCATCAATGCGAATTGTTTCATCGTGGTGGACGAGCAGCACGAACGCATCGCAATGGGCGAATGGGTAAATGTGTGGCCGCGACGAGGATATTTGTAGGCCGCGACGATAGGAATCAAAAGCTCTCTTACGTGAAGCAAAAACTTTCACATTATGATGCCGAGGGCCGCGTCCGAATGGTGGACGTGAGCGAGAAGCCCTCGACAACGCGCCAGGCGGAGGCGCACGCGTTCGTGCGCATGCACCCGGAGACGCTGCGAAGCATTCGGAGATTGACAAATCCGAAGGGCAACCCGCTGGAAGTGGCGCGAATTGCCGGAATCGCAGCGGCCAAGCGCACTTCGGAGCTGATTCCGCTTTGTCACCCCCTGGCATTGACTCACGTGGATGTGGTGGCCAAGCTGTGCAAAAATGGAATTGAAGTGAGGTCGCGAGCGGCGACGACGGGGCCGACCGGCGTAGAGATGGAGGCGCTGGTGGCAGCGGCGGTCACTTCGCTGACGATTTACGACATGTGCAAAGCGCTTGAGCGCGGCATGGAGATTACGGAAGTGTTTCTGGTGAAAAAAAGCGGCGGGAGGAGCGGAGACTACCGGCGCGGAACCCGTGGCGCGAAAGCGAAGGCGGGCGGAGCAGCGGCGGCGAGCAGGCGAGGACGCGGATGAAGGACGTCAAAGTTCTGGTGGTGGAAGACAATCCGCTGATTCTGGATCTGCTGATGAAGAATCTCGAGCCGCACTGCGAGGTTCGCGCAGCCGGGGACGGCGCCGACGCGTTGCTGAAGATTGTGGATGAGCCGCCCGACCTGGTCATTTGCGACTACAAAATGCCGGGGCTGGATGGGCGGCAGTTGTACGAGAAATTGCGCACGCGCTCGCAGACAAAACACATGCCGTTCATCTTTCTCGCAAGCCGGAGCGATATTGAAGAAAAGCTCAGGCCGCTGGTGGATGGCGTCGAGGAATTCATCTCCAAGCCATTTTTCGTCCGCGACCTGATTCGACGGGCAAAGAAGGTAGTGGACCGGCTGGCGCTCGAGAAAATGCAGAACCGGGCGGTGCGGCCGGGAGTGATTCAAGGGCGTCTCGAAGAGATGAGCATGATGGACCTGATGCAATCGCTGGAGATGGGCCAGAAATCGTGCAAGCTGACGGTGCGGCGCGGACGGGACACGTGCGAGATGTATTTCGCCGGCGGGCAGTGTAAGGACGCGCGAGTGGGAAACGTTGAGGGCGAGCCCGCCGTATACGAAGCCGTGCGCTGGTCCGACGGCGAATTCGAGATCGACTTCAACGTGGCGCCGACGCGAACCACGATTTCGCGATCCACGACCGGCCTGCTGATGGAAGGGCTGCGACTGCTGGATGAAGCTTCGCGCGACGATTCCGAAAACGTTCCCAGCACGGCCGGTTGATCCAATCCCATTCATGCGAGTCGTGATTATCACCGTGAGCGACAGCGTTTCGCGCGGCACGCGAGAGGACCGTTCGGGCGCGGCGTTGCGGAAACGCTGCGAGGAACTCGGCTGGAAAATTGCAGCGGCGGAGATTCTGGCGGACGAGCAGGGGAGCATTCGTGAGGCATTGATCCGGGTTTGCGATTCGGGCGTAGCGGATCTCGTGCTCACGACGGGCGGGACGGGACTCGGGCCTCGAGACGTCACACCGGAAGCGACTGAGGCGGCGTGCAGCCGGCTGGTGCCCGGATTGGGCGAGCGGATGAGGGAGGTGGGCGGGCGCGGATTTGCGCGGGCCTACTTGTCGCGGGCGACAGCGGGCGTGCGCGGGTCGACGTTGGTGGTCAATTTGCCGGGAAGTCCGAAGGGCGCGGTGGAATCGCTGGACGCGGTAGCTGAACTCCTGCCACATGCCGTGGAAGTCCTGCGCGGCGCACATCACGATTGAAAATTTGAACGGAATGTTGTTCGAATGCGTCAGCGCTGCTGGTGCGTGAACCACCATTCGCGCCAAACAGCGGCATCGTGCCCGAGCGGTTCGCCGGTGATATCGGCAAGAGCCTGATAGACCCAATTCTTCGCTGCGGAGTCGAGGGCGGGGTCCTCGGCCATTTC
>DASPVY010000217.1:0-2738 GCA_035622115.1 Candidatus Acidiferrales bacterium | reverse complement strand
AACCTTACTATAATCCGCGAACCTTAGTGTAAGGTCTGCGGGTTGTCAAGGGAATTCGCATGGCCGACGCCCACGGTAAAGCGAAAAAAATGAATCGGAGTCATGGATATCTTCGCATCAGCGACGTCGCGCGTTTAGTCGGCGTTTCGCCCTCTATCTTGCGTAGCTGGGAATCGCTCGGACTTGTCACCCCGGCTCGCACCGATAGCCGCTATCGCCTTTTCTCTGCAGGCGATGTGCGTTTGTTGAAGCGCGCCCAATTTTTGCGCCGCGCTCGCGGCATGAATGCTCCCGCTATTGTCCATCTGCTCCGTTCCGAAGGTCTGCTCGCAAAACGCACAGCCGCCAAGCCCGGCCCGTTGGGCCCGCGCCTCCGCCGCCTCCGCCTCCAGCACGGCCATTCACTGTCGCAGGTCGCCAAGGCTGTCGCGGTCTCGGTTGGCTTTCTGAGCGCGCTGGAACGAGGTCATATGAGCGCGTCGGTCGCCACGTTGCGCCGGCTCGCAAATTTCTATCGCGTCAATATACTCTCGCTCTTCGGTGCTGCAGCTTCGAGCCCCAATCGCGTTCGTTCCCGCGAGCGCAAAATCCTGGAAGCCGGACCGGGCGTATGCATGGAGTTGTTGGCATGGGGCGACGTCGTCATGGAGCCGCATCTTTTCCGGATCGCGCCCGGTGCGGGTAGCGGCGATTCCTACGCCCATGAAGGCGAGGAATTCCTTTACGTTCTCAACGGAAGTCTGGAAATCGTTCTGGAAGGCGGCGAACCGACCGTGCTTAGCAAGGGTGACAGCTTTTACTTCGCCAGCAACCTGCGGCATCGCTGGACGAATCGCGGCAAGCGGGAGGTCTTGGTGCTATGGATCAACACGCCGCCCACATTCTGAGCGCAAAACACGTGAAGTCGATTCGCCCATTCGATCGAGTGAGATTTTCGCTTCTGCCTTTTGCGGCAGCCATCGTGCTTGCGGCTTTGGCGTCCGCGTGCAAGAAGGAAGCGCCAACTCTCAGCTTGCTCGTCTGGGAAGGCTATGCCGATCCGTCCTACACCCATGATTTCGAAGTTTCTCACAATTGCAAGATCAGCGCTTCGTACATGGGCTCGAGCGATGAGCTCGTCGCCAAGCTTCGCGGCGGCAGCGCCAGCAATTACGACGTAATCTCTCCCTCCAGCGACGTCGCGACGATGATTGCCTCGTCCGGTCTGGCCGCGCCGCTCGATCTCTCGAAAATTCCATCGTACGAGCAGCTGTCTCCTCGCCTGCGCTCGCTTCCTCTCGTTCGCGTTAATGGAAATGTCTATGGTGTGCCGTTCACCTGGGGACCCAATCCCCTGCTCTACGACACCACTGTTTTCTCAACCGCGCCTGATAGTTGGAACGTGCTCTGGGATCCCAAGTTGAAGGGAAAAATCTCGGTCTGGGATGAGCTCTCCACGGTTTACATGGCCGCTCAAGTTCTTGGCTACGACAAGCCCGATCCCAATCATCTGTACAACCTCTCCGACGAGGAACTCGCAAATGTCGAGAAGAAACTTCTCGAGCTGAAGCCCAACATCCGAAAAATCTGGGCCACTGGCGGCGAGCTGACCAACCTATTCGAAAATCATGAAATCGTCGCCGCGATGGGCTGGCCGTTGATGACCAATCAACTTCGCCAAGCCCATTTCCCCATCGGCGAAACGATCCCCAAAGAAAACACGACCGGGTGGATCGATCATCTGATGATCACCGCCGCCAGCGATCACAAGGATCTCGCCGCTCAATTTCTCGAATTCATGATTACGGCCGAAACACAAAAAAAAGTCGCCGATGTCACCGGATATGATCCTGCCAATCCCGCCGCCGGAAAACTTATGTCGGACGCGCAAAAGATCAGCCTGCACCTCGACGGCGTGGACAACTACATGGCGCGCATTTATTTCTGGCAACAAGTGCCGCGCCGGGCCAAGTACACGGAAATCTGGAACGAGGTAAAAGCCGCGCAGTGAGCTCGCTCCTATCCATACGCAATGTCGCGAAGAAATTCCAGAGTCGCGCCGTACTCCGCGGTATTTCGCTCGACGTTACGCCGGGAGAATTTCTGACCATTCTGGGCGAGAGTGGCTCGGGAAAAACAACATTACTTCGACTTGTTGCCGGATTTGAAAAACCCGACAGCGGTGAAATCTGGATGGCGCAGGAACGGCTCGATACGCTGCCTCCGCATCGCCGCCACGTCAATACCGTTTTTCAAAGTTACGCTCTGTTTCCCCATCTCTCCGTTTTCGAAAATATCGCTTATGGGCTGCGTGTGCAGGGCGTGACAAAGGCCGATATTCCTGTGCGTACGGAGCAAGCCCTGGCGATGGTCAAAATGGCTGATTTTGCGCGTTCCGCGCCTTCGCGCCTCAGCGGCGGCCAGCAGCAGCGAGTCGCGCTGGCGCGCGCGCTGGTGAATCGGCCGCAAGTGTTACTTCTCGATGAGCCGCTTTCAGCGCTCGACGCCAATCTTCGCCGCCAAATGCAGACTGAGCTCAAATCATTGCAGCGTGAAGTCGGCATCACATTCATTTTCGTCACGCACGATCAGGATGAAGCGATGGCGCTCTCCGATCGCGTCGCACTTCTCCGCGTCGGCAATCTGGAGCAGGTTGCCAGCCCGCGCGAAATCTACGCTCACCCGGCGACCTCCTACACGGCCCAATTTATCGGCCAGACGAATCTTTTGCGCGCGCAAATGGATGGTGGAGTGGCCAC
>DASPVY010000216.1:0-5548 GCA_035622115.1 Candidatus Acidiferrales bacterium | reverse complement strand
GTGTTCTGCAGCCTCGACGGCAAGCACAAATCGTACTGCACGCCGGAAGCCTATCGCGGCGAAACGTGCTGGCTCTTCCACAATCGCGGCGACGGCACGTTTGAGGACGTGACGGCGAAGAGCGGAATTTTCGACAGCAGCTCGAAATCTCTCGGCGTCGCGATGCTGGACTACGACAACGACGGCTGGCCGGATCTGATCGTGGCGAATGACACCCAGCCCAACAAGCTTTACCGCAATCAACATGACGGAACTTTCAAGGAAGTGGCGGTCGAAGCCGGGGTGGCATTCAGCAGCGAGGGCAAGGCGCGAGCGGGCATGGGCGTGGACGTGGGCGATTTCGAAAATTCCGGCGCGCCCGGAATCGCGATCACGAATTTCGACAACGAAATGATGGGGCTTTACGTTCCGGCGGGAAAAGGCGCGTATGACGACATCGCGACGCGCGCCGGGATCGGCTTGCCGTCAAAAAGCACGCTCGGATTCGGCTGCGTTTTTGCCGATGTGGACCTCGACGGCTTCCTCGATCTCGTGGTGGCAAACGGCCACATCGACGAAACGGTGCGCAACATTCGGGGTAACGTGGGCTACGCGCAGCCCCCGCAGCTTTTTCTGAACGGCGGGCACGGGACGTTTCGCGACGTCTCCGCGGAGGCCGGCGGCGGGTTCGACACGCCGCGGGTTGGAAGAGGACTCGCGTACGGCGATTTCAATCGCGACGGCAATCTCGATCTTCTGTTAACGACGAACAATGGCGCGGCTGTTTTGTTCCGCAACGAGCAAACCGGGGGCAATCGCAGCATTCGACTGCAGCTTTCCGGCACGAAATCGAACCGCGACGCCATCGGTGCGGTGGTTCAGGTGGAATCGGGCGACTTGCACCAATCGCGGATGGTCAAGAGCGGGTCGAGCTATCTCTCGCAGTCGGAACTACCGTTGACGTTTGGGCTGGGAAAGCGCGACGCCGCGGTACGGGTGGTGATTCAGTGGCCGAGCGGGCGAACGGAGGAGTTCAAAAACGTCGCGCCCGGACGCGCCTACCGCTGCCTTGAATCCCACGGAATCGAGCCGATGGGAGGCGGGTAGTATTTTTGCATTATTGCGCGGCTGCGACGTTGAAGCTAAAGTGCGCTCACTTGCAACCCTAGCAACCGCCTTTACACGATTCGATTCAGACTCCCGGACACCACGACAAGTCCGGAGTCTGCGCGGACGATGAAATTTGGCGACGGAAAACACGGGGCAGAAGGTTAGACTTTTGACGGGGTGAACAGGAGAGTGAAATCATGCGATGGAAACTGGCGATTCCGGCGGTGATTTTTTCCATTGCGCTGCTCGCGGGAATGGGCAGCGCGGATGAAAAATCCACGAGCGTAACCGGGTATGTTCTCGATTCGGCGTGCGCGTTTACAAAGGATTTGAAAAAGCCCATCAGCGAAAAGTGCGCGCTGGCCTGTGCGAACGGGGGATCGCCGCTCGTCATCCTGAGCGACGATGGAGTAATTTACTGGCCGATCGCGGGTACGACGCCTTCGAGCGGGCAGAATCCCAAACTGATGCGCTTCGCCGCGAAGAAAGTGACCGTTACCGGCAAAGTTTACGAGCGGGGCGGCTCGCGCGCGATCGTGATTGAAAAAATCGAAGCGTCAGCACCGGCGAGCTAGATTTCCGGGAGGACGCGACCGGCGGCGACGCTCTGAATAAGCGCCGCCGTTCTGGTTCAGGATTCACATGGCCCAAAAGAAACGCCCAAGCCTCAAAACGCAAACGAACCAGCTGCGCGTTCCTGCGAGCATGAAGCATCCGGCTGCGAAAATCGCAGTGATCGAGGACGCGGAAGCAACTGGCGCGGTCGCCGAAGCTTACGATTTCTGGAGGGGCACGTCAGGCCGTCACAAGGTGCCGGGAATCATCAAGTGCTTCGGAGCGCGGCCGGACTTTCTGCGGCAGGTGGTGGAGTTTTCGAACGGGGTACATTTTTCGGAAGGGCATCTGACGAGGCGGCAGAAGGAAATGATCGCCAGCTACGTCTCGTACTTGAATCGATGTCCGTATTGACTGGACAGCCACGCCCACTTCCTGCGTGTTCAGGGAGCATCCGACCAATGCGTGGAGGCGATTCTGAAGGGAAAGCTCGATGAGGCGGGACTCTCGACTGCCGAGCGAGCGCTGCTGGACTACGTGGGGCTGGTCACCCAGGCGGCTTACCGGACGACGCCGGCCCAAGTGCAGAGGCTACGAAAGCTGGGATGGAGAGAGGAACAGATTGCGGAGGCCGTGTACGTCACGGCGATGTTTGCATTCTTCAATCGAGTTGCAGATGCGTTTGGAGTGCCGCCGCAGGACTACCTGATCACCGGAAAGCTCACGCCGTGAGGCCCTGGCTCCGCGCGACGATCGAAAACAGGACGAGGTAGCGCTTCAGATTCCCGGTCACGAGGAAATTCTCTTTGACGTGGGCGTGCCCGTTCTCACCCAGCCGCTGCGCCAGCTCGGGGTTCGACAACAAGTAGCGGATTTGATAGGCGCATCCTTCCACTGAATGGACAAGCATTCCCGTAATCTTGTGAAGCACCTGAAGCAGTATTCCTCCAACGGCCCCAGCGACGACAGGCTTTTTCTTCCACAGCGCTTCGGTAACCGTGAGGCCGAAGCCCTCGCGCAATGACTTCTGAACAACGATGGTCGAGGCGCGCTGAAGAGCGTTGATTTCCAGATAGCTCCAGGGCGGAAGATTCAAAATGTGGACATCGGGGTCGTTGTTGGCGGCTTCGCGGGCCTCGAGCAAGACGGCCTCGCCTTCGGGATCGTCGGTGGCGCCGCCGCCCGCGAGGACGAGCTGGCAGTCATTGTGGCGCTTGACGATTTTGTAGGCCTGAATCACGCCGACGGGATCTTTCAGGCGGTCGAAACGCGAAACCTGCGTCACGATGGGCCGCTCGCCGTCGATGCCGTAGTGTTCGAGGACCGAGCGAATATATTCGGGCTCGAGTTCTTTGTTCTTATCGGCCAGAGGATCGATCGTGGGCGCAAATTGGAATTGTGGAATCTTGAGTCCCTGAGTGAACGCAGCGGACGAAAACAGCGAAGCGTCGTACTTTTCGACAAACGGCCGCAGGAAATTCCAGACTTTCATGTTGGGCCGCGAGAGATCAATGTGGCAGCGCCAGATCCACTTGTTGCGCTTGCCGGCCCGCGCGTTCACGAACGGCAACGGCTGCGGATCGTGAATCACCACGAAGTAATCGTCGAAGGTAAAGCGGCGCAGATTCTCCTCGTTGGTGGCCAGAAACTGGTCGAACCATTCGGGGGGCCGTCGTAGGCCGCTCCGTGCAGCGCGTTGTGAAAGGCTTTGGTGACGGAGAAAAACGCGTCGCCACCGGTCATCACTTCCCAGCGGACGGGAACGCCGGACTGCTCCATGAGCGGAACGAGCCGCGACAATATCTCCGCGACGCCGCCGCCGACCGCGGTCGAGTTGACCATTTTTACGGTCTTGCCGGCGAGACTGCGCGCGATCGCCCGAATCTCGTTGATTTCGGGCTGGCCGACGATGGCGGCGTGGTCTTCGAGCGTGGTTGCGTGTGTGGTGATTTCAGCGACGGCAGTGCTCATGGGCGATTCCAGGGTTCGATCGTCGAGATGATTTCGTTCCGCAACCCGTCGAGCGTGTTGGTATGAAAATCGAGGCGATTCAGGCGGGCGGCCAGTTGGGGCATGTCGAAATTGTTCTGGATCCAATTGGAAAAGTCGTTGGTCTTCAAATGCAGGCGCAAGCGCGAATTGATGAAATGATGGTGAAGCGACTGGAGGCTCAATTTGGAAATGCCGTCGCTCAGCTCTCCAAGGTTGTTGGCGCGCATATCCAGGGGCAGCGTGAATACCACCTCTTCGCAAAAATAAAAGGGCTCGTAGGCAAGAAGGTCGCGGAACTGCGGCCGCTCGGATACGTACTCCTCGACCGCGTGAACCAGCTCGGTTCGAAGATCGTCAATCGAAACGAATTCGCCGACGTCGAGCGCTGCCATGCGTTCTGCAAGAGCGTAGGCGTTGCAAGCGGCCACGGCCCACTGCGCAAACTCACTCGAATAGGTCGTGTAATGATGTTCTTCAATGCTCTGGAATGTGTGATAGAAAATGGACGCGTCAGAAACTTTTTTCAGGCACGCCCCCAGTTCTCCCAGCGTATGAGCCCGCTCATCGCGAATCCGAATCAGGTAGGAGGCGGCCACGAATTGAAAGGGCTCTCTTGCCTGCATCATACGATCGCCTTGGCCAGCTCCTCGAGGAATCGCGCTACGTCCGACGGGGTCTTGACGAAAAACCTGGCGGAGGTGCGGCGACGCCTGCCGACCGCGATGGAAATTCCCCGCATACGCGCAAAAACGTATTCGTCGGGAATGTCGTCGCCGACGTAGAAGAGCAGCGAATCTCTGCGATTTTCGAGCGCCAGCAGGTGCTGGATTGCCGTCCATTTGTCCACGCCTGGCCCCGGCAGGATTTCCCACACCTTCTTGCCGGGGATCAGATGAAGCCGCCGGTTCCGGCTGAGAATGTCGCGAATCGCGGCGTGGGCGCGCCTCACATTGCGCCGTTCCGCGTTTCGGTAATGGGTGGCAATGCCGGCCTCTTTCGATTCGATGCGGATTCCACGCAACCCGTGAAGCCTAAGGTGCAGGGCTCGGGAAATTCGAGGCAGCAAGGCCTCCTCGGCGCGGCTCATCAGGGTCACGGGTTTGCCCTGCGACGCCTGCATCGAATATCCGTGACACCCGACGTAGCAAATTCCCTCGATCCCCACACGGCTGCGCACGTCCGGCAAACTCCTGCCGCTCACGATTCCCAATAATGCGCCACGATCGACGAGCTGCCGGAGCGCGCGGGACATGCGAGCTCCCAACCGCACTTGTTCCGGCTGATTGCGGATGCCGGCCAGGGTGCCGTCGAAATCCAGCATGACGGCGATTCCGCGTCGCGACTCGGCGACGATCGCTTCGATTTCGTCCCACGCGGCGAAAAGCGGCCGGGGATTCCCGCGTTTCGGCCGAGCGTTGATTGGAATCACGCCGCGGTGCCGCACTTTTGCCGGCGTGCCCTTTCGCGCAGGAATCGTGATCACTCGTCCGCCGCCTGAATGCGACCGGCTCATGCTTCCACCTGCTCCGGCTTGGTCAGCCGGATTTCGGCGAGCGTGGAGAGCAGATTGCCGGCCCAGCGATAGACATTGTGCTCACGAACGATGCGCCTCATATGCGCCATTCGCACGCCCTGCTCTTCGCCGCTCATTTGAAGCGCCGTCAGGATCGCCGTGGCCACCTGGGCGACGTCGTAGGGATTCATAATCAGCGCGTCCGTCAGTTCTCTCGCCGCACCCGTGAACGCGCTGAGAATCAGCACGCCATGCTCATCGTCCCGCGAGGCGACGAACTCCTTGGCCACGAGATTCATGCCGTCGTGCAGCGAAGTCACCATGCAAACATCGGCGGCGCGGTACAGCCGTTCGATCTCCGCGTGGTCGTGATGGCGTTCGAACAGAACGATCGGCTTG
>DASPVY010000215.1:0-9742 GCA_035622115.1 Candidatus Acidiferrales bacterium | reverse complement strand
GCTGCGCTCCCTCCGAACCACGAGAATCCGGGCCGCCTGACTTGCGGAGCCGGGTGCGAAAGTATCTCACGATTTCATTCATTCGATGCGGCGCACGGCGATCCGGGCGCGAGTTTGGCGCGCTCATTTCGTCTCGACGAGGCGATGGTATTTTTTCAGAACTTCGCGCAGGCGATCGTGAGGCAATGCTTCGACGCGATGATTGTCGACGCCGGTTATTGTTTCGGCGGCAACCATGGCGTTGATGACGGCTTCTTCCGTGGCATTAACAGTGGCCTCAAAAAGGGGATCGATCTGTTCATTTGGCAGCGAAGTCACTTGCACCGGCTTCGCGGCCGGGCCTGCGCCAGGATTCGCGGTGGAGAAGGCGATGAAGATATCTCCGGATTCATCGCCGGAAATCGAGCCGTTGCGGCCGAGGCCAAGCGTCACGCGGCGAGCGATTCGTTTCATCTGATGTGGAAGAAGCGGGGCATCGGTGGCCACAACGACGATGATCGAGCCCGTGTCCTCGTCCCAAATTTGTTTCCCGGGAATTTCCTTGCCGACCGGAACGCCGGCAATTCTCAGAAGCCGCCGGACCCCGTAATTGCACTGCACCAAAACCCCGACGGTGTAGCCGCCGAGCTTATCGGGAAGCTTGCGCGAAGATGTCCCGATACCGCCTTTGAATTCATTGCAAATCATTCCGGTGCCGCCGCCGACGTTGCCTTCTTCGACTGGACCGCCGTGCGCATCGTTCATGGCAGCCCAGGCGTCTTCCGGCTTCACGTGAAAGCCGTTGATGTCGTTCAGATAGCCGTCCCAGGTTTCGGCGACGACGGGCAGCGACCACCAATCGTCTTCCGAAGCCGGCAGTCCATGCTTGACCTGCCACTGGATCACGGCATCGCGGACAACGCCGACGCTGTGGGTGTTGGTGATCATTACGGGGCCGTAGAGAAAGCCGGATTCCTCGAGCCACGTCGTGCCAGTCATTTCGCCGTTTCCGTTTTCGGTGAACCAGCCGGCATAGACGGGATCGACTGACGCCTTGCCGCGGGGAAAGATTGCGGTCACGCCGGTGCGAACGGGCCCGACACCGACCTGGAGTTTGCCTTCACCGGAGATGAGTGTGCGATGGCCGACTTCCACGCCCTTGACGTCGGTGATGGCATTCAACGGGCCGGGCGCGCCATCGAAGGGAACGCCAAGATCGCGCGCACGCGGCTTCTGCGATTGCGCGGAGGCGGTGAGAGAAAAAGCTGTGAACGCAAGAAGTGTAGAAGAAAGTCGTAAGAGAGTTCGTAGCGTCAAGGTTTTGCTCCGTGCGCGGCCGTCTCCAAATCCTTTCGAGCTTGATTCAGCAGGGCCGTATTTTTTATCAGCTCAGCTTCGAGAATGGAGGCTTGCTCGGAGGCGCGATTCCAGTCGCCGGCTTCGGCGGCTTCGGTGAGTCCCGGCAATTCGAGGTGGGCGTAGGTGTAGCGGGCGGCGTAGAGCGTGTGCTTGAACCACGGCCGGCCGGGAATTCCGGAAGGATTGCACCAATTGCGTTCCACTTGAATGAGCGCCTCGTTAATTCGATTCTCAGTCGCGGCGTCGAGGGGTCCGCGAAGCGCGGCCGCGGCGGCGGATTCGAATTCGCGCCCGGCATCCTGGAATTCGGTGATCCGCCGGTCGAGCGCGGCGAGGTCGACGCGCCCACTCGCGCCGACGTGGCTTTTTTGGTCGAGCTCATCCACGAAGCTGCGAATGTCTTTGCCATAAAACTCGAAGTCGTAGGGCAGGACGCCCGCGTTCGCAAGCCGCAGCGCCAAATCGCCCCAAAGCTGCGTCATCAACGCGTGATAGCGATAGCCGGGATCACCGAAATGGTTCATCCAGTAGAAATCGTCGTAGAGCGAATGATAGACGCCATAGGGCCCGTTGAATTGCAGCCCGACCGTGGGGATGCCGAGAAAATTGAGAAATACAGTGTGGTCTGAGCCGCTGCCGATGCGCGTGTTGGGAAGTTCGGAATCGCCGGGAGGCTCGGTGAGGTGCCGATCGGTTTGCGCTGTCTTTCTCCACTCGTCGTACAAAGTTGCGCCGCCGGGCGCGGGAAGCGTGCGGCTGATGTTCACGAGCAAGGGCGCGAGCGAGGCAACCGGGGTGCCATCGAAATCAGGTCCGGAAGTGGACGAATCCACGTTCAAATAGGCCACCGCTTTCTGCCGCAATTCATCGGCGAACTGCTCGCCCCATTCCGTCGAGCCGGTGAGGGCATATTCTTCACCGTCCCAACTGCAAATGACGAGCGTGCGGCGAGGACGGATGCCGCGCTTGAGCAGTTCGCCGAGATCGCGCGTCAACTCGAGCATCGAGGCCGTGCCGCTCGAAGGATCGACCGCGCCGTAGACCCACGCGTCACGATGATTGCCGAGAATGATCCATTCGTCGGGAATTTCGGCGCCGCGAATTCGCGCTTCGGTTACGTAGTACGGCTGAACTTCCGTGTTCATGTCCACTTTCAGATGGACGCGGACGCGATCGCCACCGAGGCGATACTTGAGAGGAAGGGCGCCCTGCCAGGAATCGGGCGCGATGGGACCATCCATATTTTCGAGGAGCGGCTTGGCGTCGTGCCAAGAAAGGGGGACGCCGATGATTTTGGGCAGCGAGATCGCTTGCGATGGATCGATTCGCTTCGCGCCCGGAACTGAAGCCCAACCGGGAGTCAGCGGATCGCCGGGCTCGAGAAAATCGTAGGTAATCGCGCCGCGCTGAATGTGTGTTTCGGGGCCCCACGGCCCTTGGGGGAAAACAGCGCCCATCGCGTATCCGTCCTCGGCGGGATCGGAGTAAATCAAAATCGCCGCGGCGCCTTCGCGCTCGGCCGTGAGCGCTTTGAACCCGCGGTAGCTATAGGGATTCGAATAGCGCACGAGGACTATTTTTCCGCGAACGCTGATGCCGTGCTTGCGGAGAACGTCGTAGTCATCCGGATTGCCGCTGTGGGCGTAGATCACCGGCGCAGTGACTTCGCCCGACGCGGAATAACCGAGAAAAGCTCCGGAGGCGTCCGGATTTTTCGAGTCGGGGTCAACATCGTAAGGAGCCTCACGCAGGATGGCGCGATAGTTGACCGGAGCGATCATTTCCAGCGAAATTTCGCGGGGCGTGGAATTCAAAACATCGTATTCGCGGATGGTGACGTCTTCGAGGCCTTGCTGCTTCCACTGATCGGCCACCCATCGCGCCAAATCGTTGTTTCGCTGCGAACCGGCCGGATGCGGCTCGGATGTGAGATAGCGATGAAACTTTTCGATTTCGTCGCGCGAAGCGAGCGCACGATACTGCGATTCGAGCGCGAGTTCCTGTCGCGACGCAGCGGGCGAGTAGCCGACGAGCGATTCTTGCGATTGAGGACCCGGAAGCGCGAGCGCGAGAGCGCCGGCAGCGGCGAGGACGACTGCGGCGACTGCCGCAGAAAATGGAAAGCCAGCCCTACGAAACAGACGTCTTCGCAGTTTGCCCTCCCGCGCCCGAGCGGTGCGCGCTGTCGAAATCCTTGATCACGGTCAGTAAGGCGTTGGCGAGAAACTCGATTTGCGCGTTTGAGATGGTGAAAGGCGGCGCAAGAAGCAGATGATCGCCGCGTTTGCCGTCGACCGAGCCCTGCATCGGATACGTCAGGACGCCGGCTTCGAGCAGATCGGCGGCGATACGGTTCGCGATTTGCGCCTCGGGTGGAAACGAATCCAGCCCATTGCGGACGAACTCGATCCCAAGTAGCAAGCCCATGCCGCGAATGTCGCCGACGACCGACAATTTCTTGAGGGGATCGAGAGCCTCGCGAAGCGCAGTCCCGGCGGGGCCTACGCGCTCAAACAGCTTGTTGTCGTGGATGTAATCGAGCACAGCAACACCGGCCGCGGCGGACACAGGGTGGGCACTGTAGGTGAAGCCGTGATGGAAGACGCCCGAGCCGCGCTCGAACGCGGACGCGACGTCTTCGCTTGCCAGGACAGCGCCGAGCGGTGCGTATCCGCTGGCCGCGCCTTTGCCGACGAGAATCAGATCCGGCTTCACGCCCCAGTGCTCCACCGCGAAGCATTTTCCCGTGCGGCCCATGCCCGTCATGATTTCGTCGGCGATGAGCAGAATGCCTCTTTCGCGGCAAATCGCCGCGATTCGCTGGAGATAACCTTTGGGTGGGGGCACGGCGCCAAGCGTTGCGCCGCTGACGGGCTCGAGAATAAACGCTGCAACCGTTTCAACGTCGCTGCGAGCAAGCAAGCGATCGAGTTCATCGGCGCAATCCACATTGCATTCGGGAAAATGCAGCCCCAGAGGGCAGCGGTAGCAATAACATTCGGGAATCTGCCCCCAGTCGTTCAGCATCGGCGCGAAGGGCTCGCGGCGTTTCACGTTTCCAGAGACCGAAAGGGCGCCGAGCGTCGTGCCGTGATAGCTCTGCTTGCGAGAAACGATGCGAACGCGCTTACTCTCGCCTCGCTCGAGAAAATATTGCCGTGCCAGCTTGATGGCGGTCTCGGTGGCCTCGGAACCGCCGGACGTGAGATACGCGCGCCCGCGGCGAAAATTATTCGGCGCGAGATCGAGCAGCCGCCGCGCCAGCTGCGCCGAGGGCGCGGATTCGAGCTGCGAGGAATGAACATAGGCGAGCCGCTCGGATTGATCGAACATGGCGCGCGCAACTGAAACCACGCCGTGCCCAATGGTGACGACGGCCGCACCACCCGCCGCATCGAGAAAGCGACGCCCGTCCGCGGTGAAGAGGTAGCAACCCTCGCCGCGGACCGCCTGCGGATAGCTCTTACGGAAATCTCGGGGAAAGACAGCGTCGCTCATGCGCACCCGCTCAGGTTTCGGAGCAGCGCGATTCTAGCAGAAATTCGGGCAAAGCCAATTCCAGCGGGCAGGTCACTTCCACTTGAGATCTTGAACGTCAAAGCTCGGCTTGGGATATTTCATTTTTAAATCTTCCAGCGTTTCGACAAGAATGCTCGACACGGCAAGGTTGCGGATCCACTTCTTGTTCGCGGGGATGATGTACCACGGCGCCCGGTTCGTGCTGCAGCGGGTGAGCGCTTCTTCGTACGCCTCCACATACTCGGCCCAGAATTTCCGCTCACCGAAATCCGAGGCAGAAATCTTCCAGCGTTTGTCGACGTCGTCAATGCGCTCGAGGAACCGTTTTTTCTGTTCGTCCTTACTGATGTGCAGGAAAAATTTCAGAATCGTGACGCGATTCTGGGTGAGCTCCTTCTCGAACTCGTTGATTTGATCGTACCGCGCGGACCACACAGACTTCGGCACCAGCTCGTGCACCCTCACGACAAGAACATCTTCATAATGCGAGCGGTTGAAAATGCCGAGATAACCGGCGGCCGGCACGGCTTTGTGAATTCGCCACAGGAAATCGTGCGAAAGCTCGTCGGCGGTCGGCGTCTTGAACGACGTGACGCTGCAACCCTGAGGATTGACTCCCGACATCACGTGGCGGATGGTGCCGTCTTTTCCCCCGGCATCCATGGCCTGAAGCACGATGAGCAGCGCATGTTTTTTTTCGGCATAGAGAAGGTTCTGGAGCGAATCGAGCTTCGCCAAATTGTCCGCGAGTTTGGCTTCACACTTCGCGCCTTTGTGAAAGCCCAGGGTGTCGTCGGGATCCCACTGGGAAAATTTGACCTTGCGACCCGGCTTGGCGATGAGTGCTTTTCGAAAATCCGTCATTCCGCGCCCCAGTCTTTGCCGGCGGTTCTCGTCCGGCAATACGTGTAACAGAATATTCACATCACAGTGTAACTCTCGGAGTATCATAAGATATCAATTCGATTTGACCCGAAACGGTTGGGAATGGCCGAGAATATTTCTCAAGAAACCGCCGCCGTCGCCGAACGTCCGCTCGAAAAAATCCGCGCACCCAGACGTGATTATCCTGGCGCCTTGATCGTCGTCGAGGGAATTGACGGCTCCGGCAAGAGCACGCAGCTCTACTTGCTGAAGCGCTGGCTGGAAATCGGCGGCTACCGGATTCATTTCACCGAGTGGAATTCCTCGCCGCTGGTGAAATCCGCTACGCGCCGCGGCAAGCAGCGACGCCTGCTGACGCCCGTCACATTTTCGCTTTTGCATGCCGCCGACTTTGCCGACCGCTGCGAGCGCCAAATCCTGCCGCTGCTGCACGGAGGGTATCTCGTGCTGGCGGACCGCTATATCTACACGGCGTTCGCGCGCGATGTCGCCCGCGGATGCTCGCCGCATTGGCTGCGCAATCTCTATCGCTTCGCGCCCGTGCCCGACATCACATTTTATTTCCGGGCGCCGCTCGATGTCGCGGTGGACCGCATCATGGCCGGCCGGCCCAAACTGAAATATTACGAAGCCGGGATGGACCTCGGCATTTCGCTCGATCGCGCCGAAAGCTTCCGCATTTTTCAGGAACGCATTTTGAACTATTACGACCAGATGGTTCCGACCGACAAATTCGTTCTGATGGACGGGACTGCGCCAGTGAACCGTCTTCAAAAACAGATGCGCGAAATTGTGGGTGAGAGAAT
The DNA here is from genome assembly GCA_035622115.1 of Candidatus Acidiferrales bacterium. Classification (GTDB taxonomy): domain Bacteria; phylum Acidobacteriota; class Terriglobia; order Acidiferrales; family UBA7541; genus Palsa-147. Next base: position 3,194 of record DASPVY010000215.1, on the reverse strand, counting down.
CAATCTCGTTCAGTACGCTCCGAAGAAACCATGACGCCGAACGAAAAGACAAACCTCGTTGGCGGAAATTCGCACGGACGACCGGGCCGCAAGTCGTCGAACTCGAAAGCATCGCGTCCCTCGCGCTTTTATGGCGTCGCGCTTCCCGGGGTAAAAGAAGAAGAGCTCAGCGGCACGCTAGTCGTCATCGAAGGCACGGACGGCTCCGGAAGATCCACGCAAATCGCCTTGCTGACGGAATGGCTGGAGTCGGAGGGATTCGCGGTGCAGACGTCGGGCTTGCGGCGGTCGTCGCTGGTGGCCGACGACATTGACGGGCTGCTCGCGGAAAATGCCGTCACGCGGCTGACGCTGGCGTTGATGTACAGCACCGATTTTTTCGATCAGCTCGAACGCCGCATTCTGCCGGCTCTGCGCTCGGGGCTGATCGTGCTGGCCGACCGTTATATTTTCACGCTGATTGCGCGCGCGGCGGTTCGGGGCATCGGGCGCGATTATTTGCACGGTATCTACGAGATGGCGCTTCGGCCCGATCTGACTTTCTGGCTGAACGTGAAGCCCGAAGTCGCATTCGACAGGGAATTTAAAAAAGCCCACACCATCAGCTACTGGGAGTCGGGCCGCGACATGTCGCTCTCGAACGATCTCTTCCAATCCTTTATTCGCTACCAGTCCCTGATCAAGAAGGAGTTCGAATATCTGTCGCGCCGGCACGGATTCATTGAGCTCGATGGAGAGGGAACGGTTCCAGCGGTGAATCGCGAACTGCGCAAGCAAATCGCGGCGCACCTCGGGATTAAGAACACGCACTATCAGCCGTCGAGCGCATTTGCGCCGTTGTTTCGATAAAAACTTTGGCCGCACCGGTCCAACTTGCCGCGATTGATGCAGGCTCGAACGCGATGCGACTCGTCATCGCGCGAGCGACGTCTCCCGATAAATACGAAGTACTGGACAACGAACGCGCGGCGGTGCGGCTGGGCCACAACGCGTTTACGCGTCACGTCCTGAGCGACGAAACGATCGCCGCCGCGGCCCGGGTGTTCCGGCATTTCCGCCGAATGATGGAACAGAATCACGTCTCTGTGTATCGCGCGGTGGCCACGTCCGCGGCCCGCGAGGCCCGAAACCGCCAACTGCTGATCTCGCGCATTCGCCGGAAGTCCGGCATCGAACTCGAAGTGATCAGCGGCGAAGAAGAAGCGCGTCTGGTTTGCGCCGCGGTTCTAAAAACTCTGGGCGAGACGATTTCGCCTCGCGCGATTTTTGATCTGGGCGGCGGCAGCCTGGAAATCAGCTTCCTGCGCGACGGCAATGTCGAGCGGCGAGTCGCGCTGCCACTTGGCACCGTGCGCCTGATGGAAACGTACGGCATTGACGGCGTAATCACGGAAGACGCCGCAACGCGCATCAAGCATCACGTGCTGACGCTGCTGCGGTCGGCGATTCCTTCACCGCAAAATCTCGCCAATGCGGTCGCGGTGGGCTGCGGCGGAAACGCCGAGGCGTTGACATTTCTTGCGCCGGGCCCGCGGGTGCGCGGTTTTCCGACGGTCAACGTGCGATTGCTGCGGGATCAGATGTGGAAAATTCTCAACGTTGACGTGGCGCACCGGATGAAGGTTTTTCATGTCCGGCGCGACCGAGCCGAGGTAATCGGCATTGCGGCCATCGTATTAGCGACGCTGGCGCAGTATCTGAATCTACGGACGTTTCTCGTTCCGGGCGTCGGCGTTCGCGAAGGGATTCTTCTCGATTTGATGAAGGCGCAATATTCGGGTGTCGCAGCGGATGAAGAAGAGCGCCGGGCGGAAGAGCGCCTCCGCGCCGGCGCCGAATGGTTCGCGAGACGCTTCAACTACGATGCGCCGCATGGCGAGCAGGTGAGGCAACTCGCATTGTCACTCTTCGACCAGTTGCTGCCGTTGCATGAAATGGGACCGGAGCTGCGAAACGTCCTTGAGCTCGGAGCGATCCTTCACGATATCGGCCATATCGTCAGCAACAAATCGCACCATCGTCACGGGGAATATCTGGTTCGAAACGGCGAAATTCCCGGATTGCGCGGCTGGCGGAGCGAGATGGTGGCGGGCCTGGTGCGCTATCACAACTGCAAATCCGAGCCGGAGATGGACCACAAATACTACGCGGCCCTCGACAGCACGCGGCGGCGCCAGTTGCGGTTGCTGACAGCAATCCTGCGGATTGCGGAGAAGCTCGAAAGCGAGCATCGCCGGATGGTAGCCGGGGTCACGGTAGATGTTGCGCGCGGCCAAGCCATTTTCCGGGTTCAAATGCAAAACGGCGCGCGGCTGGACGTCGCGGGACTCACGCGCAAGGCGGCTCTGTTCGAACGCGAGTTTCATCTTTTGCCGGTTTTTAAGCGCGCGTCGGCCAAGGAAAAGGTCGCTTAAGAGATGAGGCTCTATCTCGTCCGGCATGGAATCGCCATCGATCGAGCGGATCCGAAATCTCCAGCCGAGGTCGAGCGATTTCTCACCCGCGAAGGCATCAAGAAAACGCGCGAGGTTGCCGAAGGCGTTTATGCGCTCGGCATTCGGCCCGCCCTTTTCATCACGAGCCCCTATCTGCGAGCGTCACAGACGGCCGAAATATTCGCGGACGTATTCGAGTACGCGCGCGAGAAAATTCGGGTCGACACGGAACTGCGGCCGGGAAGCAGTCCGGCGGAATTTCTGAAGAATCTCGCGCACCTGCGGGTCAAGGAGGTCATCGTCTTTGGCCACGCCCCTCATCTCGACCAGCTCATCGCGCAACTGGTCGGCGCACGAGGAGTTTTTACCGCGCTGAAGAAAGCTGGAGTCGCGGCGCTGGAGTTCGAAACGCCGGGGACCGGCAAAGCGACGCTGTCGTGGATTCTCCCACCAAAAGTCCTCAGGCGCCTCGAAAGCTAAAGGGATTTGCGGCTCAGTAGGCTAAGAAGCGAGGGAGGCGATCGCGCGCGTTTGCTCTTCTTCCGCCGGCCGCACGATCACAGGCATCCTGCACAACGTTTCGAGCAAATGTTTTTTCTTCGCTAGCGCTGCGGCGGATTCCATGTCGTGAACGTAGCCTTCGGCCCGGATCATGAGAGCCGGATGCGTGGCCTCGACGGCGATCCGCGCCACACGCCCACTGTGTTCGCCATCCAGCCCATCCGCGAAACGCAGAGTCGCCGCCAGCCAGTTCACCGC
>DASPVY010000214.1:0-3788 GCA_035622115.1 Candidatus Acidiferrales bacterium | reverse complement strand
GAAAACCACGCCTTTGGATAGCCAGAGCGCAGCGGGTTCGAGGGACCGCCCTGGGATTTGCGGAGAACTTGCCCCTCGGCATCGAGCAAAACGCAATCCGTTTTCGTGCCTCCGCCGTCAAATCCGAGAAAATAATTCATTGCCAGAGGCTCCTTGGGCTTGAGGAGTTTGCGCCGGCCCGTCCCGGCCGGGTTTGCTTGACACTAGCAAGAGGGCGCGGTTAGCATCGCGCCTTTCTCTGAAACTGCATGCGGATCAGCCAGCTCGACCTCGGGATTCTCCTGCTGTACCTCGCCGGGGTGACGCTGCTCGGCGTATGGTTCCGGCGCGGTCAGAAGGATCTAAGCGATTATTTCCTCGGAGGCCGATCGGCGCCCGCCTGGGCGCTTGCCTGCTCGATCGTAGCCACCGAAACGTCCACGTTGACGATCATTGGCACGCCGGCCATTGCGTACGGCGGCAATTTGGGATTCCTCCAAGTTGTGCTGGGCTATCTGGTGGCTCGGGGCGTTCTGTGCGTGGTGCTGATACCCCGGTACTTTCAAGGTCAATTCTACACGGCCTACCAGCTAATGGAAAAGAGGTTTGGCGCGCGAGTCAAGTCCGCGGCGGCTGGTATCTTCGTGGTAACCAGGGCACTCGCGGAGGGCGTGCGAATCGCGGCCGTGGGCAAAGTTGTGAGCGTCGTTTTTGGCACCGGAGATCGCGCGGCGATCGCGATTGTCACGATCCTCACTCTTTTTTATACGTTCGAGGGCGGGATGAAGGCCGTGATCTGGACCGATGTGCTTCAACTTGCGATTTACCTCACCGGGTCGCTCGCGGCATTTTGGCTTTTGCTGCACAAGATCCCGGATGGCTGGCATGGCGTGACGCAGGCGGCCGCGGCAAGCGGGAAATTGCGAATTTTTGACTTCACTTTCAGCCTGACGCGCAGCTATACGTTCTGGTCGGGAACGATTGGCGGCACATTTCTCACCATGGCGAGCCATGGGACGGATCAAACTCTGGTGCAACGGCTGCTCGCGGCGAAATCGGAGCGCGACAGCAAAATTGCACTGCTGGGAAGCGGCGTAATTGTCTTTTTTCAATTCGCCCTCTTTTCGCTGATTGGCGCGATGCTGTTTGTCTTTTATCAGCACGGCGCTCATGGAATTGTGCCGAGCGATCCAGACAAGAATTTTCCAGAATTTATCGTCACTGAAATGCCGAAGGGGCTCGTCGGGCTTGTGCTCGCGGCAATCGTGGCGGTGGCCATGTCGAATGCCAGCGGATCGCTGAATTCACTGGCATCATCGAGCATGATGGATTTCGGGCAGCGCGAGGATACCGCGAATCCAGCAGCGCAGCGCGGGCTGCTGCGAACTTCCCGGCGCGTGACGCTGGTGTGGGGTTGCATTCTCGGCATACTCGGATTGGTGCATTGGGGGCCCGTTCTCGTGGCCGGATTGACGATCACTTCCATGACGTACGGAGCGATGCTTGGATTGTTTTTGCTCGGCATCTGGAATCGGCGCGCGAACTCGACGGGCGCGCTCGCCGGAATGGCGGTCGGACTGGCAGCGATGATCGCGGTAAGACTTTTCACGCCGCTGGCCTGGACCTGGTACGTTCTTGCAGGGACTTTGATTACATTTATCGCGGGAAGCGCGGCGAGCGCGACTGCAGGTTCGGACAACGCGATGACGACGGAAACACTCAGCGAATGAATGCCACGAACGAAAAAACGAGCAAGCGGCTGGAGCTCGTACGCGCGCTCGGACCGTGGGCGGCGTGTGCCATCGTCGTCGGAACGATGATCGGCACGGGAATTTTCCTGAAGCCCGGAGAAATGGCGGCGGTGGGCGGCTCGGTCAGCGTCGTTTATGCCGCATGGATCATCGGCGGCTTGCTGTCGTTGTTTGGCGCTATTTCGTTTGCGGAACTTGGCGCAGCCATTCCAGAAGCCGGCGGGCAATACGCCTACCTCAGCAAAGGATTGAGCCCGGTCTGGGGATTCTTGTTCGGCTGGATGCATTCGACGGTTGGCGAAACGTCGTCGGCTTCGTCGATTGCGGCAGGATTCGCGCGATTTCTTAGTTTTCTGTTGCCGGTGTTCGCGGCGCCGATCTTCAGCCTTCATTTTTCAGCCCCCTTCTCCGGAAAGCCGTACGACTTCGTGTTCACGTGGGCGCAGCCCGCGGCGGTGGCCGCAATCGTGGTGATTACCTTCATAAATTATCTCGGGGTGCGGCTCGGCGGGCAGGTGCAAGTGGCGCTCACGGTGCTGAAAATCGCGGCTGTTCTGGCGATCGTTTTCGCGGGACTGTTTTTCGTGCACGGAAGCGCTTCCCATTTTCATCCGTTCTGGCCGATGGGAGGATCGAGCACGATGCTCGGAAGTTTCCTTGCGGCGCTGGCGGCGGCACTCTGGGCCTACGACGGCTGGGAAAACTTGAACCGCGTCGGCTCGGAAATTGAGAATCCACAACGCAATTTTCCGCTGGCGCTGGCCGGAGGAACGATTGTCGTCGCGGCGATCTATCTCGCGTTCAGCGCGGTATGTTTCCTCGCGCTGCCGTTCACCGGGGTGGCGCACTCACAGCACGTGGCGTCCGATGTTGTCGAGCGGCTGGCGGGCCATGGCGCCGCGTCGTGGCTGACGTTGGCGATGATTATCTCGGCGCTCGGCACGCTCAATTCGTCGCTCCTGACCGGCGCCCGCGTGCCGTATGCGATGGCGCGAGACGGCCTTTTTTTCCGCGTTACGGCGAGCGTTCACCCGAAATTTCGAACGCCCGGCGGCGCGTTGATTTTCCAGGGCGTTCTGGCGAGCCTGATGGCGTTGACGGGGACGTTCGAGGATTTGACGTCGCTGTTCGTTTTTGCGGCGTGGATTTTCTACGCGCTTTCGGTGGTTGCGCTGTTCCGTTTGCGCCGAATTGCGCCCGACATGCCGCGACCGTTCCGGACGTGGGGCTACCCCGTGGTGCCGGGATTATTTCTCGCGGGCGCCGCGGCATTGACGATCAACATCTGGATTGACCGGCCGGTACGGTCTTCGATCGGACTTGCGATCATGCTTTCGGGGCTGTTCTTCTACCGCTACTGGAAATCGGCGCGGCAGGAGTAGCTCAACGCTACGCAGCGCGAAGATGAACGTGTTCGAAGGCACCCGCTGGAATTTCTCCAACCGGCAATTCGGGATGAAGGATCCGCGTGAGAATGGCGACGCCATCGGCGAGACGCGGACCGGAGCGAGAGAAATAACTATTGGCATCGACCGCGAAAACAGCGGAATTTCGTACGGCCGGAGCGCTGCGGCGTTCGATGAGCCAGGAAGCATCGAGGGATTCGCGGGCGGCGCGCGCGATGCCATAGCCGCAGGGCATGGCCACGATCACGTCGGGGCGCGCAGCCGTCAAATCGTCGCGAGCGATTCTGACCGAAGGTTCGCCGGCGCGAGCAAGCACATCGATCCCGCCTGAGATTTCGACCATTTCCGGAACCCAGTGACCGGCATTGAAGAGCGGATCGAACCATTCGATGCAAGCGACGCGAGGACGATTGCGGACGGATTCGGTGGCAACGCGAATCGCCTCGACGCGCGCGCGCAATCTGCCGGCTAGGGCATCCGCGGCTCTTTCGGTATGCGTGGCAACGCCGATGCGGCGAATATCTTCCCAGACGTCGACGAGCGTATGCGGCGTAAGGGCGAGAATCTCCGGCTGCTTCTTCATTTTTGAGAGCGCGGTTGCCAGATCGTCCGGCGAAGCCGCACAAACCTGGCAAAGATCCTGTGTGATGAC
>DASPVY010000213.1:0-12785 GCA_035622115.1 Candidatus Acidiferrales bacterium | reverse complement strand
CCGCGTGGCGCTCATTTGAGCTGACATGAGGCTCGCTCCCAATCCGACGAACTTTTGCTTCGGCTGCGGCGGCGCGAACGACCGCGGAATGCAACTCGAGTTCGAAGCGGACGAAAACGCCAAGCGAATTCGAGGAAATTTTAAGATGGGCGCGGCGTATCAGGGCGGAGCGGGATTTTTGCACGGAGGCATCATTGCGCTGCTGTTGGATGAGGCCATGGGAAAGGTTTGCCGGTTTCGCGGTGTACGCGCCGTGACTGCGGAACTGACGATCGAATATCTGAAGCCAATTCCGGTGGAGCAGCCAATTTCGATCGAAGCGTTCGAAACGGATGCCAAGGGACGAAATCTCTTTCACTCGGGCGAGATTCGCAACGCGGTCGGCGAGTTGCTGGCGCGCGGGACCGGAAGATTCGTGACCATTGGGCAAGCGACGTGACGCGCGACATCCGGGATGTTCCGCCGGTGCGCGAAGACAAAAACGGGAGAAGAACATGGAATTCATGAACGACAAGCTGTGGCGAGTGAAAGTCGGATTGGCCGAAATGCTGAAGGGCGGCGTAATCATGGACGTCACCAACGCCGAGCAGGCCAAGATTGCCGAAGACGCCGGGGCATGCGCGGTGATGGCGCTCGAGCGTGTTCCAGCTGACATCCGCAAGGAAGGCGGAGTGGCGCGGATGGCCTCGCCGCGAATCATCCGCGAGATTATGGAGACGGTGTCGATTCCGGTGATGGCCAAGGCGCGCATCGGCCATTTCACCGAGGCGCAAGTGCTCGAAGCGCTGGAAGTGGACTTCATTGACGAAAGCGAAGTGCTGACGCCGGCCGATGAGGAGCATCACATCTGGAAGCATGGATTCAAGGTGCCCTTCGTGTGCGGCGCGCGAAACTTGGGCGAGGCGCTGCGGCGGATTGCCGAGGGCGCGGCGATGATCCGGACGAAGGGCGAAGCGGGTTCGGGCAATATCGTCGAGGCCGTGCGACACATGCGAGCTATCGTCGGACAGATGAAGAAGCTGACGATGCTCGGCGAGGAAGAACTCGTGCACGAATCGAAAGAACTGGGCGCGCCGTTGGAGCTGGTCGCCTGGGTCGCCAAGCATGGAAAGCTGCCCGTGCCGAATTTTTCGGCGGGCGGCGTGGCCACTCCGGCGGACGCGGCGCTGGTGGTCCAGCTCGGCGCGGAAGCGGTTTTCGTCGGCTCGGGGATTTTCAAGTCGAGCGATCCGGCGAGCCGCGCGCGGGCCATCGTGAAGGCGACTACGCATGCGCGCGATCCAAAGATAGTTCTGGAAGCTTCCGAAGAGCTCGGCGAGGCGATGAAGGGATTGGACGTAAGGCAACTGGAAGAGAAGGACCTGCTGCAAACGCGGGGATGGTGATCGGACTTCAGATTTTACCGGGCGCGAACGCCGCGCTCGGATTGCGGTGAATAGGAAACGGTTGCGTACCATCATGAAGATCGGTGTGCTGGCAATTCAGGGCGATTACGAAGCGCATGGGCGGATGCTCGAGCGACTGGGCGCTGAGCCGGTGTTTGTGCGGACGCCTGCCGATCTTGAAGGGGCACGCGGTCTGATCCTTCCCGGCGGTGAGAGCACAACTCACATGAAGATTCTTGCCGAGGAAGGCCTGCTCGAGGCCATCAGGAAATTTGCCGGCAACGGTGGCGCGATGTTCGGCACCTGCGCCGGCGCGATTCTCCTGGCGCGGCAAGTTCACAATCCGGAGCAACCGTCGCTGGGGCTCCTGGATATTTCGGTCCTGCGGAACGGCTATGGCCGGCAGCTTGCCAGCGACGTCCACTTTGGCGCTTCCAAATTGAACGATGAGCCGCTGGAAATGGTTTTTATCCGCGCGCCGGTGATCGAGTCGGCGGGGCCCGGAGTGAAGGTTCTCGCCGAAGACGAAGGGCATCCCGTGCTCGTCGAGCAAGGCAAGATTCTCGCGGCCACGTTTCATCCCGAGTTGACAGACGATCCCACAATCCACGAACATTTTCTGAAGCTGGCCCGCAACGGCCACTGAGTGATGAGTAAGCCGACGCGCCTTCCGGCACAACGAACACGCGTGCTGTTCGTGTGCATTGGGAATTCCTGCCGGAGCCCGATGGCAGAAGCCATTGCGCGACACACGGCGGCGGACGTGATGGATGTTGCCAGCGCGGGAATCTCGCCGCTCGGCCGCGTGGCGGAATTGACGCACGCGATTCTCGCGGAAAAGGGAATTGACTCGAGCGGGCTCGAGTCCAAAGGCCTTCGCGCTACCCGATTTCTCTCGCCCGATCTGATCATCAATATGTCCGGCATGCCGGGAAACTCGCTCTTTTACGGCCGCGTGGTGGAAGACTGGGACGTCGACGATCCGTACGGTGATGATTTGGCAACTTACCGGCGCATCTGCGAAGATATCCAGGCTCGCGTGAAAGCGCTGGCCGAGCGGCTTCGCGCGCAGGACAAGGCAAAAGCCAAGCGGAAGAAAGCGTAGAACCAGCGCCGGGCTGCACGGAGAGAGTAATCGTGCGTCGAGAAAAAACGAGCGTATCGCAGGAAGATTACCTGAAGGCGATCTGGGAGACCGTGCAAGAAGGCGAAAAGCCGATCAGCGCGCGTCTCGCGGAAGGCCTGGGGGTGACGCCGCCCGCGGTTACGGCCGCGCTGAAGCGGATGACTCGCGGGGGATACGCGCGAGTGGGTCGCGATGGGTCCATCGGGCTGACGAGCAAAGGGCGCGCCATTGCACAGCAACTCGTGCTCCGGCATCGCCTCGCAGAAATGCTCCTGACGGAAGTGATTGGACTCGGGTGGACGCGCGCGCACGAAGAAGCGGAGCGCCTGGAACACGGAATTTCCGCGGAAGTGGCTGCGTTGCTGCTGAAACGCTTTGGGCGCGACAGCCGCTGCCCGCACGGCGTGCCGCTGTTTGGCGGAATGATGAGCTTGCAACGCAAGTTCGGCGCGATACGCCTTTCCGATGCCGTGCCCGGCCAGAGTTATCAGGTGTTGCGCGTCTATGAAAAGGATCCAAAATTTTTGGATTTTCTTGCCGGGCTCGGCGTCAAGCCGGGAGTGCGAATGCGCGTGGCGAATCGCGAATACGATGAGACGATGACGCTCTCGCTGGCGTCTTCGCCAGGCGCGAAGATCTATCTGGGGAAACCTGCCACCGAGCGCATTTGGGTGCGGCGCGCTGGCGCGGCTTGAAACCCCGTGACGGCGGGAGTAATCTAATCTCCGTACTGCGGTCCCCTACCCAGTCCGCGGGGGTCTTTATAAAGGCCTTCTCTCCACTTAGTTCGGAAAGACACTCGGCTGTGCGGGCCATGGAGCGAGCCCCGGCGCTGCCCGCTTGGTTCAGCCGCGCGCGCACGAGACAAAACTCAAATCATGAGGTGACTGGAATGCGAACGATCTGCGTTGTGGGGGCAATGCTTGCCGTTTTGCTGTTAGCGATGCCGTCGACTGCGTCGGCGCAAATTGGGGTATCTATTACGATCGCGCCGCCTGCGTTGCCGATTTACGTGCAGCCGATTTGCCCGGAACCGGGCTACATGTGGACGCCGGGTTACTGGGCTTGGGGACCAGACGGCTACTTCTGGGTGCCGGGAACTTGGGTGCCCGCGCCGGCGGTTGGTCTGCTCTGGACGCCCGGCTATTGGGGCTGGGGAGGCGGGGTGTTCCTCTGGCACGTTGGATATTGGGGACCGCATGTCGGGTTCTACGGTGGAGTTAACTACGGCTTCGGATACGGCGGAGTCGGATTCGCCGGTGGGGAATGGCGCAATGGCGGATTTTTTTACAATCGGGCAGTGAGCAATGTAAACGTCACTGTGATCCACAATACGTTCAATACGACGGTTGTGAATAACAACGTGAGCCACGTCAGCTTCAACGGCGGCAACGGTGGACTCACCGCGCGTCCGACGGCGCAGGAAGAAGCGTGGGGACGCGAGCAGCATACCCCGCCGACTTCGTTTCAGACTCAGCAGGAACACGCAGCGAGCACCAATCACGATCTGCTGGCTTCAGTGAATCATGGCCGACCCGCAGTCGCAGCGACCGCGAAGCCGGGCGACTTTAGCCATGGCGCCGTAGCCGCGCGTGCAGCGGGCGGCGCCAATGCCGGCGCGCGTGCAAATGCGAACGAGCACGCGGACCGGCCGCCTGCCGCTCGCAATAATGGAGCGGCTTCGACGGCCAAAACCGAGCGGTCGCCTGCGTCGAATCCTGGCCACACGACCAATAACGCTCGCTCGGACCGGCCGCCCTCGTCGAATACCAGCCACCCGGCCAACAACGCCCGCACGGATCGGCCGCCTTCTTCGAGCACTTCGCATCCGTCGACCACGTCGCACAACGCGCCGGCGGAGCACACACAAACCTCTCACGCAGAGTCTTCGCATACCGCTCCGGCCCAACACACGCAGTCGAAACCGGCTCAGCACACCGAGTCGCCGAAGCCTGCACAACATACTGAGTCCGCAAAGCCTGCCCAACACACGGAGAGCAAGCCTCCGGCTCACGAAGAAAAACCGCACTGAGAACCGGCTCGAGGCGGCAAGCGGTGGGTCCGCGATTTTGCGGGCCCACTGCCGCCGCCGTCGTTGCCTAGCTTGCATCTGCTGCGGGCAGTTTGCTGCGGGGGTCCCTCAATTGCGGGCGATGGTCGAACGAGACTTTCAGACTGACCCGCTGAGGGTGTCTTGAATTTCACCGTTCGCCAGAGTAACCTCCGTCAAGTTTGACATTTTTCCGCAAACGGCACGCCCGCGGGAAATGTTGAATGCAGATCGATCCCGTAGCCCGCATAGGGAGCAAGCCCATGACTCAATCCGTAGCCGCGCCGCACGCTCATTCGCTGCCTGACCTGCGCTTGTTCATTGATGGCCAATGGACCGGCGCTTCCGCCGGGCGCACTTACGAGAAGCGAAACCCGTTCAAGGGCGAAATCGTTTTTCGCGTCGCGGCTGCGAACCGGGACGATGCTCGCCGGGCGATTGAATCGGCCGCCGCTGCCTTCCCCGCGTGGAGCACGTCGCCTCCCGCGGTGCGCAGAACGCTTTTTTTGAAGGCCGCGGACATTCTCGATCGGCGCCAAGCCGAGATCGCCAGAATCACCGCCGAAGAAACCGGCGAAACTTTTGGCTGGGGATTCTTCAACTGCATTTTCGCCGCGGGAATGCTGCGCGAGGCCGCCGCTCAGACCTACGGACTCATCGGTGAAATCATTCCTTCGGATCTGCCGGACACGATGGCCATGGCTACGCGGCAGCCCGTCGGAGTCGTGGCCGGCATCGCGCCGTGGAACGCGCCGATGATTCTCGGCGTGCGGGCTATCGCCACTCCGATTGCCTACGGCAATACTTGTGTGCTGAAGGCGTCCGAAGAATCTCCCGGAACTCACTTGGCGATTGCCGACGTGTTTCGCGAAGCCGGCTTCCCAAATGGCGTGCTGAACGTGATCACCAATGCGCCTGCCGATGCCGCCGAGGTCGTGGACGAGTTGATCGCGAATCCAAAAACGCGGCGTATCAGCTTTACCGGGTCAACCAAAGTGGGTCGGATCGTGGCGGAAAAGGCGGCGCATCATCTGAAGCGCGTGCTGCTGGAGTTGGGCGGAAAGGCGCCGATGCTCGTTCTCTCGGACGCGGACCTCGACGCAGCGGCCTCGGCGGCGAATTTCGGGGCGTTCATGAATCAGGGCCAGATTTGCATGTCGACGGAGCGAATCGTCGCGGAGCGCCCGGTGGCGGAGTCGTTCGCGCGAAAGCTCGCGGACAAGGCGAGTTCGCTCAAAGTCGGAGATCCGATGCAGCCGGATACGCAGATCGGCGCCGTCATCAATCATTCGACGATCGATCGCGTGCAGGCGCTCGTAGATGACGCTGTGAAAAAAGGCGCGCGGGTATTGTGCGGCGGCAAAGCGCAGGGGCCCTGCTATCTTCCGACCGTATTGTACGGCGTAACGCCCGACATGCGCGTCTACCACGAAGAATCGTTCGGTCCGGTGGTTCCCATCGTATTGGCAAACGATACCGAAGATGCCGTTCGCATCGCCAATGATACGGGCTACGGCCTCTCCAGCGCGGTCTTCAGCCGCGACGTAAATAAGGCTATGAAGATTGCGGAGCGCCTGGAGAGCGGCATCTGCCATATTAATGGCGCCACGGTTCATGACGAGCCGCAAATGCCCTTCGGCGGCGTCAAAGACAGCGGCTGGGGTCGCTTCGGCGGAAAAGCGGGGCTTGAGGAGTTCACCGAACTGCGCTGGATTACAGTGCGGCGCTCGCCGACTCACTATCCGATCTAATTTCAGCTGGAGTTATCTTGCTTCCGGCGCAAGGTTTTAGGACGCGCGGAGTTGTCACGCATCATGCACGGGTCTATGATGTCGCAAGCCTTTGAACTCAGCAGTCCGGCCGGTTTTCATCGGCACTCTTAATTCCGACGGGATTTGGATTAGATCAGTGAAGAAGGGAGAAAGGGATGGCCACAGCAACGCAGGCAGTTCCACTCGAAACCAAGGTAAGCGAGTATATTTCCAAGCCGCGCCAGATGTTGATCAACGGCAAATGGGTCAACGCGGCGTCCGGCAAAACTTTTCCCACTTATAATCCGGCAACCGGTGAGGTTCTCGCCAACGTTGCCGAGGGCGACGCCGAAGACATCAACCGCGCCGTCGAGGCGGCCCGCGCAGCCTTCGATAGCGGGCCGTGGACGAAAATCGGCGCTGCCGAGCGAGCGCGATTGATATGGAAGCTCGCCGACCTAATCGAAAAGCACGGAGAAGAATTCGCGCAACTCGAATCTCTCGACAACGGCAAGCCGCTGACGGTCGCTCGCGCCGTGGACGTTCCTGGCACCGTCGCGCAGTTCCGCTACATGGCGGGCTGGGCGACCAAGATTGAAGGCAACACCATTCCGATTTCTACGGAGAACGCCAAGTTTCTCGCCTACACGCTTCGCGAACCGGTCGGTGTTGTTGGCCAAATCATCCCCTGGAATTTTCCGCTGTTGATGGCGGCGTGGAAGCTCGGGCCCGCGCTGGCGACAGGCTGCTGCGTGGTATTGAAGCCCGCCGAGCAAACGCCTTTGACCGCGCTTCTTCTCGGCTCTCTGATTCAAGAAGCCGGAATTCCCGATGGTGTCGTGAACGTCGTCCCGGGCTACGGTGAAACAGCCGGCGCGGCGCTCGCGGCGCATCCCAAAGTCGACAAGATCGCCTTCACCGGGTCCACCGAAGTCGGCAAACTCATCGTCCGGGCCGCGGCTGGCAATCTCAAGAAAGTTTCGCTCGAACTGGGCGGCAAATCTCCCAATATCGTCTTTTCGGACGCCGACATCGACGCCACAATTCCGGGCGCGGCGATGGCCATTTTCTTTAATCACGGCCAGTGCTGCTGCGCGGGTTCGCGTCTTTATGTCGAAAAGAAGGAGTTCGACCGCGTTGTAGAGGGCATATCGGCCATCGCCTCGAAGATCAAGGTCGGACCTGGCCTTGAGCCTTCCACCGAGATGGGCCCGCTCGTCTCCGAAGAGCAACTCAATCGCGTTTGCGGCTATCTCGAGTCTGGATTCTCCGAGGGCGCCAAGGCCACGGTTGGCGGAAGCCGCGAAGGCGACCGCGGGTATTTCGTCAAGCCCACGGTCCTTGTCAACACCAACGAAAAAATGAAACTCGTGCGGGAAGAGATTTTCGGGCCGGTGGTTACCGCGACGCCTTTCTCCAACATCGACGATCTCGTCGCCAAAGCCAACGACACCGAATACGGTCTCGCCGCCGGCGTTTGGACGCGCGACATCGCCAAGGCGCACGGCGTCGCCGCGCGGCTGCGGGCCGGAACCGTCTGGATCAATTGCTACAACGTCTTTAACCCAGCGCTGCCGTTCGGCGGCTACAAGCAGTCCGGATGGGGCCGCGAGATGGGCCACGAAGTTCTGGAGCTCTACACGGAAGTAAAATCGGTCTGCACGCCGATCGCGTAGGCTGATTTGATAAATTCGAAAGGCGTCCGTTCTTCCAGACGTAGCGGGAAGGGCGGACGCCTTTTCTCTTCTTGCGCGTTGCGAAGGCTTTCATGCTGAGGTTCAGGCGCCTTCTTCATCGTTGCCTCAATGCGGTGCGTTATTACTGGATCACTTCCAGCGGTTACCGCCTCCATCCCTGGGATAGCCCCTACATTCACTGGCGCATGGAGACCTTCTACGGGCCTGCGGCCGCCAATCTCGATCGCCGCTTGTTCTTTCACTTGCTGTGGCGCGATCGTGCTCGGGTTGCGCGATTCCTGGATTGGATTGGCGATCGGCGGCGCGCGCAACGCTCCATGGGCCTATAATAGAAGCTGGGAATCGCAAGGCGCCACGCCATGCTCGATCTGAAAGTCCTGCAAAAAACCGACACGCTCCATGAAGCGCGCTGGTGGGAAACCGCCGCTGACGGCCGCCTGCATTGCTATCTTTGCCCGCGACACTGCCAGATCGGCGAAGGCCAGGCTGGCTTCTGCTTCATTCGTGTGAACCAGGGCGGGCGGATATATAGCCTCGGCTATGGCGCCCCCGCCGCCTTGCAGATCGATCCCATCGAGAAAAAGCCGCTGAATCATTTTCTTCCCGGCTCGCGTATCCTTTCGATGGGCACGGCGGGCTGCAACATGGGCTGCTTCTTCTGCCAGAACTGGGACATTTCCAAATCGCATGCGGATCAGGTGAATTCCGTTAATCTCTCGCCGGAAGACGTCGCCCTGCTCGCCATTCATTACGGTTGCCCTTCGATCGCCTTCACCTACAACGAGCCGACCATCTGGGGCGAGTACGTTGTGGATATTTGCAAAGCGGCGAAGCAGTACGGCCTGCGCACCGTGATGGTCACCAATGGATATATCACCCGCGAGGCCTTTCACGATATTTACGATCACGTGGACGCCGCGAACGTCGATCTGAAAGCATTCACCGAAAACTTCTACGGGCGCATCACCCTCACGCACTTGCAGCCAGTGCTAGACACGCTGAAATGGCTGAAGTCCGAAACCAACGTGTGGTTCGAGATCACCAACCTCATCATTCCCACGCTCAACGACGCACTTTCGGAGTCGCGCCAGCTCGCGGAGTGGATTCTTGAAAATCTGGGGCCCGATGTGCCGCTGCACTTCACCGCGTTTCGTCCCGATTTCAAGTTGCGCGACAAGCCGCGAACGCCTCCCGAAACGCTGCATGCCGCGCGGGCCGCTGCCCGCGAAGTCGGGTTGCGCTACGTTTACGAAGGAAATATTTTTTCTGACGGCGCGAACACGCTTTGTCCTTCTTGTGGCTCGACTGTGATCCGGCGGTCGTGGCACAGCGTTGAGAAAAACGTCCTGGCCGGCGGCGCATGCCCGCGCTGCGGCGCTCAAATCCCGGGCCGCTGGTCAATCTCGCAGCCAGATGTGTCTGCCGCGACGCTCGCTCGCGCGCGCAAACTTGCAGAACGCCGGTTCGCGGCCGAGAATTTCTGAAGGCGGCACGCCGTTGGGCACACCGAAAAATGCGCCTGCGGTCCGAGGCGCGATTAACATCTCCGTTCGAAAAATCTGCGACCTTTTCTCGAACATCTTGATCTGATGTTTTTGACGTGCGAACGCATCGCGTCCCGAGGATGCAGATGAAACCAGCTTGGAGACACCCGGGTCGTGAAATGCGCGTCGCCGCGGCGCTTTTCTGCATCGCAGGATTACTTGCGCCGGCCGCGCCTGCCTCGACGCTCAAGCCCGAAACCGTTGCGGCGTTCGACCGCTACGTGGAACTCGCCGAAAAAAGAATGGATGCCGAACTGCAGGATGGCCAGTTCTTGTTTCCAGACTCGCTGCCCGCCGACGCCCGCGAGGAGGCTTACGCTTCGATGAAACGAGGCCAAGTGTATGTCGCGCCACTTCAAACACTCGACGCGGGGCAAAAGATTAAAGTTCGCGGTGGCTTAATTCATGATTGGGTTGGGGTGATGTTTATCCCGCGCCATTCGGTCGCCGATGTCGTCGCGGTCCTCGAGGATTATCCCGACGAGACGAAGATTTATTGGCCCGACATCCAAGCTGCGAAGGTGATCTCTCACCAGAATCGGGATTTCGTCATTTACCTGCGCATGTACAGCAAGTCCATCGTTACCGTGGCCTACAACGCCAACTTTGCGGTCCACAACCGCGATTATGGCCCCGATCGCGCCGGTTCTCGCTCGTACTCGACGCGCATAGCGGAAATTGCCGATCCGGGCGAACCCGACGAGCACGAGCTTCCGGTCGGCAACGATCACGGCTATATGTGGCGGCTCAACAGCTACTGGCGCATCGAGCAGAAAGACGGCGGAGTTTACGTTCAAATCGAGTCGATCGAACTGAGCCGCACCATTCCCACCGAGCTTCGGATCTTTTTCGGTTTCATCGTCGATAACTTTCCTCGCAAGTCGATTACCCGCCTCCTGGTCCAGACGCGCAATGGCGTCCTGAATCCGATGGCTCCCAAGTAGTAGCCCGGCCCCACCCGCAAATGATGGTGCCACGCCACCGGGAAGCTCCACCACGCGACCGTCCCGAGCAGCGCCTGCATCACCGCCAGCGGAATGATGTTTCGCTCGCTGAGAAAGAGCCACGCCATCACCGTACCGCCGATGAACGTCAACGGCACCAGCACGGGATTTGGCCAGTGGCACGCCGCGAAAATCACTCCGGCAACCAGGGATGCAAGCCATCTTTTTCCCGTCAAAAACTCAAGGCGGTTCGCGAGCAGGGAATTGAGCGCCACCTGCTGCAGCAGGCAGAATGCGAAATAGGTCCACAGGCGATTGAGCGAAATCAGGTGGGCGGGCAAGTGGCGCGGCGCCCCGCGCGCCAACCCAATCGCCACCAGGCCGCCCGCGAGTATCGCGAAAGCGATTCCGGCGCGTTTCGTTGCGGAGAGTAGATTGTCCCCGCGCGCTCCAATCGTCTTGGGTGTATCGCGATGAACGAGAAAGCTCGCGACGATCCACCCGGCCAGCAGCATCCATGTCCAGCGCGCGGTGAATTGCAACCGCCAGATGAACGCCAGAATAAACAGCGGAAAGCCGATCACGTCGACGAATGCGAGGAGCCGGTTCGCGCGGGACGTCATCAGGAATGCCGTGTAGTTGTGGCAGGCAGGATTCCGGCAGGCCGCGGACCATTGCTTTGCGCGCGAAGCCATTCGAGAGCGCTCTCGAGCGAAAAGCTGGCTGGCTTAAAGCAAAAGTCGAAATCGACATCTGGGAAACCGATGCGTGTGAGCCGAGCGGCAAGATCGCGACGGATATCGTTAAGCTCGTTCGGCCGGATGGCGATGGCCTGGTAGATCGCGCGGCAGTCGCCGGATTTCCATTGGTAGGAGCGGAGCGATTTCAGAAGCTCAGCGCGGTTTGCATCCGCGGGGTTGGATTGGCAGAGCGCCGCCAGGAGCGCGCGCTCCATTTCGATCGTGCGGGAATTGTTTGCGTCGCGAGGCATCTGCCGGGCAGCAGTGGCAGGCTGCCCGGCGATATCTTAACGCGTTCGCCTACCGCGTGTGGCGTGGAATCGCTAGGCGTGAATTTCTTACGCCAATCGTGGCCTGCGATCGCGGGGCCTCTTTTTATGCGGCCTGGCGATCTGGCTGCACGAAATCGAAGCGGTCAATCGCCGCGGCGACTCCATACATCGGACCGTTTTCGTTGGGCACGCGATCAAGCCGCAGCACGCGTCCGCTTCCTCTAACGAGCACGCTCTGCCCGCGGCCCGTTTCTTGCGGAAGCGTGAACGTCACGTCTAAATTTGTGCCGGGAGCGATCGAGCCCTCGCTGACGAAATAAATGCCGTGCGTGGAGATGTCGCGGAGATGGGCTGAATGTGTTTCCGGGAAATGGGAAGATCCGATCAAGACTTGCAGAGGCATGTACAGCTCATACCGGTGCGCACGTCTTCGTTCCCTCATGCTTTCCCCTCCTTCGGGTACGTGCAGAGAAGCACGATGGCTGCCATTTTGTGTCAAACGGCGAACCCGTTCTCCCAGTGCGAGTTGCGCCTAGTCGGCTACCATCGGACTAGCACGAAGCGATTCCGATTCGGGATTTCGTCCGCCAAAAAGGTATGAAATGAAACTAGGTCAAGTCTCTAAACTAGAGCACTGGGTCAAAGAGAACCGCGGAGCCTTCCGATTCGGTGAGGAGTCCCTTGGTGATGAGCAGCCTCACCAGGCGCGAAATCATGGCTTTATCGAGGGTGCTGTCTTCGGCATTTGCAGACTCCGGCTGCGCGGTCCGCAGGATTTCATAGGCTTCCTCTCGCTGCTGCGTGACTTCGCGAAGCCAATCGCGGAGGTCCGTGGCTTCGACCGGATTGAGGTCGTTGAACGCGATGCCCATGCCGAGTCCGGATTGCGAGTAGACCACGATCCCGTCAGTTTCAAACGTGTTGTCGCCCTTGTGGAGCGCGATGCGGATGTTCGAACCCACGGGAAACGGCACGAGCGTATCCACGAAACACCCGCCCGGACCGAGGTCCGTGGTGCGCGTCGAGAATCGCGCGCCGGTGGCGTGTTCGATCACTTCAGCCGCGGCGGTAAATTGATATCGCGCAGTGTGTCGACGCTCTTTGTCCTCCGCCGCGGGAACGCTGGTTGTCTTCGCTGCGTCGGTATAACGCTTCTTAGAGCTGGAATCAGCCACGGTCAGGCTACCCCCGAAACTGATTGTCGTGCGCGCTCGCGCGCAACTCAAGACCGAACAGCCGGAGCATGTCTAAAATGAAACCACCCTGTTGTCGCCGG
>DASPVY010000212.1:0-4897 GCA_035622115.1 Candidatus Acidiferrales bacterium | reverse complement strand
GCGCGCGCAGGAAGACAAAACTCAAGAAACGCAGAAGGGGCCGAAGGTCGCGACAGTTGACGTCAGCCCCAAGGATGCAAAAGCGGAAGTGGGCTCGAGCATGCAATTCACTGTAGTGGCGAAGGATGCCGCGGGAAACGTTCTGGACGTGAAGCCGACAGTGTGGTTTGCCGCGCCTTTCGACGCAGCCGGCGCCGACATGGACGGCAAAGTGTATTTCTCCGCGCCCGGCGACGTCACGGTGGGCGCGGTAGTGGGCCAGGAAGTGGGCTTTGTCCACGTGATGGTGGCGAAGCAGAAGGTTGCGCGGGTAGACGTTGGAAAGCTCGCAATGCCGCTCGCCGTTGGGGGCAGCGCGACGATGACGGCCTGGGCAAAAGCCGCTGATGGAACGAGCCGGCCGGACGTAACATTCACCTGGAATTCGTTGACGCCGAAAATTGCGAAAGTGGATGCGGCGGGCGTCGTGACGGCGATTGCGCCAGGAGAAGCCAGGATCCAGGCGATGTCAAACGGCGTGAACGGCGAAGGCGCAGTGGTAGTCGTAGCGGATTCAGTGCGGCGGATTTCGGTTGATCCCGCAACGACAACCGCGCGGACGGGCGACGTCGTTCATTTCAACGCGGACGCGCGAGATGCCGCAGGCAAACCGATCAAAGATATCGCGATTGCGTGGTCGGTGAGCGGGAACGGCGCGACGGCCTATCCCGACGGCGCGTTCGTCGCCTACAACCCCGGGACTTATGTGATCAGGGCGTCGATTGGGCAGCACAGCGGCGAGGCGTCCATCGCGGTGTCGCCGCGAAACGCGGAGCGGAAGATTGAAGTCGTGGCGCACGTCCAGCCGAAAGACGACGAGGGCGAGCCGATCCAGACGGCCGAGGAGTGGATCATCGGGAATCACGCGTATCTCTCCACGATTGGGGATCGCGTTTTCCTCTACGACGTATCCGATCCCTTCAATCCCAAGCTTGATGACACGCTGAAGGTGGATGCGCGGCTGGTGAACGACGTAAGCACGACGCCGGATGAAAAGACCGGCGTAATCACGCGGGAGGGCGCGTCGAACCGCAAGAACGGAATTGTGCTTCTCGATCTCACCACTCCGGACAAACTCAACGTGGCCTCGGAATACACCGAGACGGTGACGGGTGGAGTTCACAGCGCGTTCATTAATACGCATTACGTTTACGTGACGGACGATGCGACGGGCTCGCTTCGAATAATTGATTTTCAGGATCCGAAGCATCCAAAGGAAGTCGCGCGCTGGCAGGTGGAGAACAATAGATCGCAGACGATCGTCGGGCCGGAAGGGCCGGTGACGACTGGACGCTATCTCCACGATCTTTATGTGAAGGACGGACTGGCGTATCTGGCCTACTGGCGCGATGGCCTGGTGATTCTCGACGTCGGCAACGGCATGAAAGGCGGCACGCCCGAACATCCGCAGCTGGTGAGCCAGTATCTCTACAACCACTATGAGCTTTATGGCGACGACTGGCTGGCGGGAACGCACAGCACGTTCCGCTATAAAAATTATCTCTTCGTCGGGGATGAAGTTCTGCAAGCCTTCTTCAATATTTATGCCAAAGACCGCGTGCCCACGCGGGCGATCTGCCACGTGATGGATGTTTCTGATGTCGAGCATCCCAAGGAAGTGGCGTTCTACGAAGTGCCGGAAGGCGGCTCGCACAATTTCTGGGCGGACAACGACATGCTGTTCCTCGGCGACTATGCGGGCGGGGGGCGCGTGATCGATATCTCCGGTGAGTTGCGCGGCGATCTTTACCGCGAGGGTCGCGAAATCGCGCGACTCTGGCCCGGAACTTCGGACGGCTATCGCCCGAACCTGCCGCTGACGTGGGGCGCGCAGCCGTGGAACGGATTGATTTACATCAACGACATCGATTCCGGATTATGGATCGCGCGGCTGGGCAAGCCCATCTTCAAGGGCTCTACGACAGCGCCGCCGCTGCAGGAAAAGGCCAAGAAGACGGCTGATTAGAATTTCGCGCGGAGCGCGGCGCGGTGCGTTCAAGCCGGCTCGGCAATTGAGCAGGCAGCACAGGCGTTGCGCTTCCGGGTTTAAGATTCAGCGCGCGGCATCATTCCGAGCATACGCATCCCAGCTTCTGATGAAGCACGTCATCGTCGGCACCGCCGGGCACATCGATCACGGCAAATCCTCGCTCGTCGCGGCGTTGACGGGGACGCACCCCGATCGCCTGGAGGAAGAAAAGCGCCGCGGCATCACGATCGATCTCGGCTTTGCGTTTCTCGATCTCGACGAAGTGCGCATTGGATTCGTTGACGTTCCCGGCCACGAACGCTTCGTGCGCAACATGCTTGCGGGCGCAGGCGGAATCGATCTCGTGCTGCTCGTGGTTGCCGCCGATGAGTCCGTAAAGCCGCAGACGCGCGAGCACTTCGATATTTGCCGTCTGCTGGGGATTTCCGCGGGAATCATCGCGCTGACGAAGTCGGATCTTGCCGACGCCGATATGCTCGGGCTTGCGAAGCTCGAAACCGAAGATCTGGTGCGCGGATCGTTCCTGGAAGGCGCGCCGATGATCGAAGTGAGCGCAAAGACGGGCGCCGGGCTCGACGCGTTACGCGAGGCCCTGCGGCGAAGCGCGGAAGCATTACCGGGCAAAAACGAGCGTGGGCATTTTCGCTTGCCCGTGGATCGCGCGTTCGTAATGAAGGGGTTCGGCCCGGTGGTGACGGGTACGCTGATTTCCGGCTCGGTTCGCCGCGAAGATGAAGTGGAATTGTTCCCCGCGCGACGCCGAGCACGCGTGCGCGGACTCCATTCCGGGGGCGCGGCGGTAGAGCGCGCCGTGGCGGGCCAGCGCACTGCGATAAATCTGGCGGGCGTCGAGCTCGATGAACTTGGCCGCGGGATAACGCTCGCATCGCCCGGAATTTTTCAGCCGACAAGAAGGCTGGACGCGCGGATTGAACTTCTTCGCTCGTCGCCGCCTCTCAAGAATCGCTCGGGGGTTCATTTCCATCACGGCACATCGGAAATGATCGCCGAAGTCATCCTGCTCGACAGCGAAACTCTCGCATCCGGTGGAGAAGCGTTTGCGCAATTGCGTCTGACGAAGCCGGTGCTGACGCTCCCACACGACCGGTTCATACTTCGCCGCTTTTCGCCGGTGACGACGATTGGCGGGGGTACGGTGCTCGATCCGCTCGCGCGCGCGCATCGGCAGAAGGACACAGGAGTGATTCCGCTTCTGGGGACGGTGGAGCGTGACGAGCGGGAAGCGATCGTTGAAGCGCTGGCGGCTGGAGAACTCCACGGCCTTTCGCTGCCGAGCCTCGTTGCCCGCACTGGATGGCTCGACGACGACGCACGGAAAACGATTGGCAAGCTGACGGCGGCGAAAAAATTGGCGGTGGCGCAAGCGGAGCCGCTCGTCGTTCTTCCCGCCGCGGCTGTGGCGGAGTGCGCGAAAAGCATTCGCGCGGCGCTCGAACAGTTCAATCGCGCGAATCCGTTGGTTCCCGGAATCGCGAAGGAAGATCTTCGCCGCCGAACGAAATCGAAGCCGGAGGTTTTTCGAGCTGCTCTGCGGGAGCTTGCGGCGGCGCGGGCGGTGAACGTCGAGGGGGATCTGGTGCAAAGCGCCGGACGCGAAATCGCTCTCCTGCCGGAAGAGGCCCGAGCAAAGGAAGTGATCGAGCAGGAGTTCGATCGAGCCGGCTTGGCCGTCCCGCGATTCGAGGACGTGCTGGCAAAGCTTCCCGTGGAAGCCAAGCGCGCACAAAAGATATTTCAACTTCTGCTGCGGGAGAAAACTCTTGTGAAAATCGCGGAAGACCTTGTTTTTCATAAGAATGCGGTCGCGCGGCTCCGCCAGCTCATCGCCAAGTACAAAAAGGAGCGCGGTGAACACCTTCCCATTGGAGCGTTCAAGGAGATGACCGGGGTTACGAGGAAATACGCCATACCGCTACTCGAGTTTCTGGACCGCGAAGGCGTGACGCGCCGGGCGGGTGATGAGCGTGTTATACTGTGACTTAGCTGGCGGTTCGGGCCCGCCGCTGGCGGGCGTCTGAGGTCCGGGCTCGAAAGGCAGGTGCAGTATGGGTGAGTTCAGCCCGTTCCACTGGATGATCGTGGCCCTTGTGATCCTCGTTCTGTTCGGGGGACGCAAGATTCCGGAAGTGATGCGCGGCCTGGGGCAGGGCATCCGCGAATTCAAAGAAGGCATGAAGGGCGATCACCCAACGAATCCGCCCGCTTCCACGACTACGACAGCTCCCCCGGCTACGACGAACCCGCCGAGCACGCCGGAACAAAAGTAAGACCCGCCGCGGCGGCGGCCGCAATTGTCGCCAGTCCTCAGGCGCTAGCCGCGCAGCAAACTCCGCACGGCTCCGCTCAACCACATTGTTTTCTGCGAATTTCGTGCGATTCCCGGCAAAGAAAGTCTTGAGCCGGTCTTAGTCCGCTGCACGGCGCAGTGATGGAGTGGCAGCGATCAACTGACGCGCCGGCATCGACACAACCTGGGCCACTCGCGCGCGGCCCAAGAACGCATACACCGCGAGGACCAGGATGAACGGATCGACCGGCCGGAAAAAGTACGACTCAACGTGCGTGAAGTAATAGACGAGCGGAAAGCATCCGAGCATGATGGCGTAACGAATCGCGTAGGCGCGGTTCTCACGAAACGCGCGGCCCAGGCCGAACAGCGCGAAGGCGGTTAAAGTGCTGCACAAAATCATCGCGGGCAAATCCATCGGCTCTTCGTGCAGGTAAGCGGGATCAAAACTCCAGAAGTTCGCCCACATATACACGGCGCGACGCAGGCTCATCCAGACAAACCACCCGGGATGGATGCGAATGAAGGCGAAAGCCTGCTCGCGCTTCTCCGCCATGTAT
>DASPVY010000211.1:0-7115 GCA_035622115.1 Candidatus Acidiferrales bacterium | reverse complement strand
CACGCGCGTTGACGGCGGCATTTCCCGGATGAAGTCCTTGATGTCGTTGAATTGCAATCCAATCGTCGAATCCAGTTCGTCGTCGATGAAGATTGCGAAATCGAGCGCGGCCCGGTCGCCCTGCGCCGGAGTCCATTCGCTGACATTTAACTTTTCCTTGCCGTCATAAATCTGAATGTCATCGCGGCTGACGGGCGGCGGATCCGTGAAGTTTTTGCCGATCACCGTCACAACCGACCGTACGGGCACCGTCGCCGACGGATTTTCCTGCTGCGCCGGGGCCGTGAGTACGGCTCCGAAAGCCAGTAGCAACACGAGTAGGGGCCCCGTAACCCTCATGAACCTTGTCATCCTCGCCTCCATCGAAGCTGCAATTGTCCACCTAACATTATGATGTACGCGAACTTGCCTAAGTTGCAGCCCGCGCATTCCTGATCGCTCCCGCGCCGGAAAAACCAGATGCGCGAAATTCCTCGCAGCCCGGGAATTCCGGCGAACTTGCTGCCGTCTGCTAGAATGCCGTCCGTTCTTTCGCCCAGGGAGGGCACATGATCGGAAAAATCACTCGCGCGCGCATTTCATTTTTATTACTGGCTGCAGCCCTGGCGCTTTCAATTGCAGGCACGCGCGGGCGCGCCGCTGCTCCACAAGCAAACCCGGCCGCGCAAACCTCCAAGACGGCGGAACAGGCATTCAAGAACATTCAGGTGCTGAAAGACGTTCCCGCCGACCAGATTTTGCCGGCGATGCAATTTATCGCCACTTCGCTCGGCGTCGAATGCGAATACTGCCACGTCAAAAACGCCTTTGAGAAGGACGACAAGGACGCCAAGGTCACCGCGCGGAAAATGATGCTGATGATGTTTGCCGCGAATAATCAAACGTTCGACGGCAAGCGCGAGGTCACTTGCTACACCTGCCATCGCGGCTCGACCGATCCCGTCGGCACTCCGGTGATCCCCGAAACCGAGCCGAAGCCGATCACGGAAGTTCCTGAGACGCCAGCCGAAAATCTGCCGAAAGCGAATCAGATCATTGACAAGTATGTCGAAGCGCTTGGCGGCAAGAACGCCATCGAGAGCGTGAGCAGCCGCGTCGAGAAAGGCACACTCGTCGCCGGCGAAACGAAGTTACCGGTCGAAGTGCTCGACAAGGCCCCCGACAAACGCATTACCATCGTGCACATGCCGAATGGCGACAACAGCACGGCCTTCGATGGCCACGTCGGTTGGCTCGGCGCGCCCGGCCACCCCGCGCACCAGATGACCGCCGCGGAAGCTGACAACGTTCGCCTGGACGCCGATCTGCATTTTGCCGCCGACCTGACTCAGCTTTTTCATAATTTCCGTGTTCACGGCGAAGAAAAAATCGACGGCAACGACGTCTACGCGCTCTACGCTCTGAACGAGGGCAAGCCTCCCGTGCATCTTTATTTCGACGCGAAATCCGGGCTGCTCGTGCGCATGGTGCGCTACATTGACACGCCGCTTGGCCGCAATCCCGCGCAAATTGACTACGCCGATTATCGCGATGCCGGCGGAGTCAAGGTGCCGTATCGCTGGACGATCGCGCGCCCCTCAGGACGCTTCACGATCCAGGTGGATGAACTGAAGCAGAACGTGCCGGTGGACGACGCGAAGTTCGTGATGCCGCCTCCGCCGCCCGCCCCTCCCGAAGGCCAGAAAAACCCTTGAGCCGGGAAAATCCTTGAGATTGGCGCCGGCGCGTCGCTGCGCGTCAGCGTTCCGGCACCAGCGCGTTTTCATTCGGACGCACCGAGCGCGCGAATCGCGGAAATCTCACCAGGAAAACCGTTCCGGAGTCCGATGTTTTTTCCACCACGACCGATCCATCGTGGTCATGAACGATTTTGTTCACAATGGCCAGGCCCAGCCCCGTTCCGCTGGGCTTGCCCGAGCTGATAAAGGGATCGAAAAGCGTCGCTCGAATCGAATCCGGAATTCCCGCGCCGTTGTCCGACACTCGAATCTCGAATCGTTCGCTGTCCGAACGCATATCGATATCAATTTGGCCCTGCCCTTGAAGCGTCGCTTCGCACGCGTTCAGGACCAGATTGAAAAACGCGCGCTCGATTTTTCTGCTGTCGAAGACGCCTTCCATGTCGCCCGAGCTGTGAAACGTGAAGTTGCGGTTGCGCAGTTCAGGCTGCGTCTGCACCGCTTCCACCGCCCGCCGGATCGTCTGATCGAGTGATGCGGGCGCGGCCGAGATTGACGACTCCTCGCGGGCCAGTTCCCTCAGCGAATCCAGCAAATCGGTCATCTGATCGGCGGCGACTTTAATCTCGTGATAAATCTCGTTGCGATCGAGCTTCAGCTTTTCCGCGTCATACAGAAATTCCGCATTCGCAACCACGGCGGCGAGCGAGTGGCGCAAATCGTGCGAAATCGAGCTGGCCGCGCGCCCCAGCGCCGAAATGCGCTCCGCCGCGGCCCAGCGCCGCTGGGTCTCGAGCAACTCGCTTCGCATCGATGCAAACGCCTCGCCCAATTCCGCGACTTCGCTGCTTCCGCTCGGCTTGATTGAATACGTGTAATTTCCCGTTCCCAGCGCGCGCACGCCCGCCACCAGATTGTCGAGCGGCCTGGTGATCGTGCGCGAGAAAATGCTCAGCAGCAGCACCGCCAGGATGATTGCCGAAATTCCCACCGCCGAGATCGTCGTGTTCAGCTCGTGGATGAAATGATTGATCGGCTCGAGCGACATCAGCACGTAGCACTGCACCGGCGTGCCTGGCCCGCGGTGAATAAAAACCGATCCGACCTGGTAGTCGTTTCCGGCCAGATTCAGCTCGAGCGGGCCTGCCGCCACATGCGGCCGTTGGGTCTCCATCCAATGCTCGAGTTCCGCCTGTTCCCGCGTGGTGAGTGTGGAGGCGATGACGTTGTTTCCCGTCGTCAGCGCCACCTGATTTTCGGCCACGGCTGCGAGCTGCTGCGCGACCGCCGTATCCAGCTGATATCCGACGGCGATCACTCCGAGTTGTTGCGAATCGCTTCCGCTTCCTTCCTGAATCGTATGGAGAAATACCTGATAGAACTGGGAACCCGCGTACCACCACGCCGTGTCCTCCCCTTGTTCGAGCGAGGTTTTCAGCTCTCTCTCCGCCTGCGCTGTTTCCAGGCCCTTATGCTTGACGTGAAAGCCGAGCACTCGCCCGTTCGTGTCGGCCAGTAGAAACAGATCGCTGCCGGCCAGTTGCCAGAACGTGTCCGACGCATCCTGAATAGTGGGTGCGTGCTCGGTGGTCATCAGCGCTTTCAAAGTGGGAAGTTCGGCCAGCATCGCCGCGCTGCGGGCCAGCTCCATCTCTCGCTGGTGTTGAACAGATTCGAACGCGTGGATCGAAGCGTCGGTGCTCGCCCGCATTTGCTGGTTGATTTCCGAGCGCAGCGTATGCCGGATCACTAGCACGATCGCCCACGTCAGCCCGCAGATGATCAGCAGGCTCGAAATCAGAAGCTCGGTTCTCAGCCGCAAGCGCGCCATGTTCTTCCGGATGTCTCTATTTTTTCGCCGGTCCCGACGAGCCGGCGGCGATGAATTTGTAGCCGGTTCCGTGGGACGTCAGAAAAAATCGTGGATTCGCGGGGTCGGGCTCCAGCTTCTGCCGTAGGCGCAGAATGTGATTGTCCACCGTCCTCGTGGTCGGATAGTTGTCGTAGCCCCAGACCTCGTTCAGCAGTTCCTGCCGCGAGATGACCCGCCCCGGCGATCCCGCGAAAAATTTCAGCAGCTTGAATTCTTGCGACGTCAGTGAAATCGGTTTTCCCGCGCGCGCCGCTTCCATGCTGGTGAAGTCAATCTGCACGTCCGAGAATCGCAGCACATCGTGGCTCGGTCCGTCAGCTGCCGCCGGGCGCGCGGCGGGTTGCGCGCTCGACTTGCCTCGACGCATCGCGCGTCTCACCCGGGCCAGCAGTTCCTTCGGGCTGAATGGCTTCGTCACGTAATCGTCCGCTCCCAGTTCGAGGAGCAGCACTTTGTCCTCGACGTCCGCGTTCGCGCTCAGCACCACCACCGGCACTGACGCTGCCTGGGCCTTGAATGCCCGGCAAAGTTCCTTCCCGGGCAGCCGCGGCAGTTTCAGATCGAGCACCACGATGCTCGGCGTTTCGTTCCGAAAACTTTCCAGACCGGCCATCCCGTCGCCGGCAATCCTTACCTGCAGGCCATCCGACTCGAACAATCGCTGGAGAGTCCGCTGCATCGGACGACTGTCTTCCACCACTAGGACCGTGTCCATCGCGTTCCTTTCCAACCTTAATAATCGTTCCGCGGCTCAATTGCGAATGCTGTCAGTACGTCGGCGCTTGATCCTTCGGATCGTAATCCTCGCCGTACTTGTTCTTGTGCTTCATGGGATCTTCTCTCACCGCGGCCAGCGTAATCGCCGGCAGAGAGCGGCTGCCCTCGGCGATGACCAGTTCGCGATCGAGCGCCTCGAGCGTTTTGGGCTCGGCCTGTTCGTACCAAACGTGCATCTCATAGCTTCCCGAGGGCACGCCGGGAATCGAAACGCGGCCCATCTTGTCCGATATCCCGAAGTAATTCGAATCGACCGCCATCACCACCGCGTGCATCTGCGGGTGAATGTTGCAGAAAATGTAAGACGCTCCCGGCCGGTCGAACAAGACTTTCCTCCGCGAACCGGCCTCATACAGCCCCAGATCGAATCGCTTTCCCTGATAGAGCGAGAAAACATTGTGGAACCAGGGATCGAAATTCGGAAAATCGACCGCGGTTCCTATGGGAACCACGAGGATCGACGGTTGGAACGATTTGTTATGCTGCGCCATCTGGAACGCGCGCCGCCCGGATTGGTTCGGTATGTTCGCCGTCGCGCCAAGCGGCACGAGCCATACCACTACGTTTGACGCGTCCTTCAGTGGCGCCTGCGAATTGGTCAATGTCAGCGTCACATGACCTTGCACATCGCGGGTTGGCTCGCCATCCGGCGCGCGCGTTCGCCCAGTCGCGCCGGAGAGCAAAAGCGCGACGCCCAGCAACGCGCAGCGTTCGATGACTGTTTTTTTCATCCTCGCGATCAACTTTAGAACAAAAATCCGGCCGACACTCCAAACTGATTTGACAGCATTGGCGCGCCCGTTACCGGGTAGGTCCTTAGCCGCCGGAACTCGGGCGAAAGAACCAGGTCCGATCGCGGCCTGAAAATATAATTCACCATCAACATTTGATTTCGCGGCGACACGTAGTACGCGTACTCGTCGGAAAGTTCGAGCGCGCGCAATTCGCCCGAATTCCGCCCGCCCATTCCCGCAGCCAAGTTGAATTCGCTGCGCGCGTCTAACTTGTATTTGAATTGCGACCACCCGCCGAACATGGTGATTTGCTCGAGTGATGCCGCTGCCGGCGCGCCGAACCCGTAGTACTCCTGCTCCCCGACGGGAAGCGTAGGAATTCCGCCGAAGCCGTCGAGCCCCCGGCCGTCGAAAATCTGGCCGCTCAATTCCATCCGCTGCAGAATCGGAAACTTCCAATCGCCGATGGCTCCCCAGCCCGAGACGCCGATCTCGCCAGGATATCGTTGCGGCGAATAGACGCTGGAGAAACCAAAAGAAATCGGCCGGTTCTCATCTCTGCCGTTCGCCGAAATTCGAATCGCGTAGGTCGGTTGATGCGAATTTTCCCCGGGTGTCGGAGTTCGCGTTCCCGCGCTCTCATCCGAATACGCCGGAACGTCCAGGAATCCGGCTTGCACCTTGATCCGGGTCAGGCTCGTATCAAAGCGATGCTCGATGGCGATTTCCGGCGTCCACGACCACAAATTTCCGGACGCCGCGAATGCCGGCTCCGCCACCGTCAAATAGCTGGTCGGCATATTCGGCGAAAAGAACGGCACGTCGAGTCCGCCAATTATCGATGTATTCGTCCAATCGAATCGCATCCGCGCGATGCGGAGTCGCGCGAGCCCGGAACTCGTCGATCCGTAGCCGCTGGGCAGTCCTCCGAAAAAGTCCATCTGAGCTTCCGCGCTCGTGTTCGCGTTCCAGATCGTCGGGCCAAAGGCATCCAGACCCAGAATCGTCTGCCGCAGCGACGCGCCAACGCTTCCCGAAATCGATCCCGGGTATGCCTCCACCGCCTCGCTCGGCACGTCCGTGTTGTCCACTTGCCCCGACACGCCCGAGACGTTGAGCAGCAACAATCCCGAAAGCTTCAACCGGTATCGTGACGCGCTCTCCACTTTGAGCTGGTGCAGCTCGTCGATTCTCTCCTTAATAATCTGCCACTCGTCCTGGCCGATCTTCGCCGGAGGCTCCTGCGTCTGCTCTTCCGCGAGCTGGCCGCCTGCCGCCGCGGCTCCCGCGGCCGGCGGCGTCGAGACTGTCGTTGACGAGGCTTGCGCAGTCGTTTCCATCGCGGACTGCTGGCCTTGCTTCTTCAGCACTTGCTCGAGCATGCCTCGCAGCTCGCGTATCTCCGCGCGCGATTCGGAGAGCTCCACCCGCGTTTGATCAAGCGACTCCGAGAGCGCGCGAATTTTCGCGTCCAGGTCTGTCGCGCTTTCGGTCTGCGCTGGCGCGGCGCTCGACTGCGCGCGCGTCGTGATCGCACCCGCCAAATACAAGCAAAGGAGAATGCTGCCTGTCCGCACCGGGCCCCTGACGTTGAACGTCATCGTTCTTCTCCTCCCCGGGCCTTCCGCTGATACTCGCCCGGCATCCGCAAAAGAGTGTCACTTCCCATCGCGCGCCAAGGCCGGCCTGGCCGCTTCCGCGCATTCGGCGCCTCCACCCAGAAATACCTGTCAGCAGGGGCTTGGGTCTCGATCTATTGGACTCGTCCATGTCGCAAAAGCAGCAGGAAACTGCGAGGTTCTTCCTTTTCTTACACGGGAACTCAGAAAGAGTCACGACGAAAATGCGCGGACGTGCGCAGATTCTTTTCACCGTAATGACATCCATTTCACAAGTTGTTTACAACTTCCAGACAATCGAAACCCCTTCTCTTTGCTCTAATCCGGCTGCAAGAGATCGAGAGCCGGCGCTGCCTCGCATGGAGTCCGCCCTCGGGGTGGCGCCGGTTTTTCGATGTCTTGCAGTAGCGGCGATTTAGGCTCTCCTCTTGCA
>DASPVY010000210.1:0-3244 GCA_035622115.1 Candidatus Acidiferrales bacterium | reverse complement strand
GGGCTGAAGATCGTGGGCGTAAAAGTCCGCGTGGAGGGACTGGAGAATGTTCCCGCGCGGCCCTGCGTTTTCGCTTCGAATCATGTGAGCAATCTCGATCCCCTGGCCGAAGTGCCGTTTATTCCGCGTCGCGTCGCAATTCTGGCCAAGAAGCAGGTATTCCGGATCCCGATTCTGGCCATCGGAATGCGCATGACGCAAATCATCCCGGTGGATCGCGATGATAAAGAAGCCGCGGCGGCCGCCGTAAGCAACGCCATCGAATACCTGCGCAGCGGAGTTTCGTTCCTGGTGTATCCCGAGGGCACTCGCAGCCGCGACGGCCGGTTGCGTGCGTTCAAGAGCGGCACCTTTGTGATGGCGATCGAAGCGGAGGTCCCTGTCGTCCCGATTTCCCTGATCGGCACCCAGCATCTGATGCGAAAGGGCGAGTGGTTCATTCGTCCCGGCGAAGTGACCGTCCGCTTCGGACCCGCCGTCGATGCGTCGAATTACAAGATCGAGCATCGCGAGGCATTGCGCTCGCGCGTCAGGACGCTTGTCGCTGACGGCTTGCCTCAGGATCAGCGACCAATGGCTGATGAGGGAAGGGCCCCGCAGAGCTAGCGACTTCGTGACTTCAACTCTTCGATTTCTGCGCGCAACTCCCGGACTTGCCTCTGAAGTTCCGGCAATTGATTGAAGACTGCAACCGACCTCAGCCAAAGCTTGTTTTCAATGGCAGGATAGCCCGAATAAATCGCTCCAGGAGGAACGTCGTTGGGGACGCCGCTCTGCGAGGTGATCACGGCACCATCGCCAATCGTGAGGTGTCCCGCGGCGCCCACCTGTCCCGCGAGGACGCAGTTATCTCCAATTCGCGTCGAACCGGCGAGGCCGACCTGACCGCACAGCAACGTGTTCTCGCCAACCTTGCAGGCGTGTCCTACCTGCACGAGGTTGTCGATTTTCGCGCCACGTGAAATCACCGTTTCACCGATGGTCGCACGATCTACGATCGCTCCGGCTTGCACCTCCACGTCGTCTCCAATGACGGCGAGACCCGCTTGCCGAATCTTGTACCATCGGCTGTTGGCCTGCTTCGCGAATCCAAAGCCGTCAGCCCCGATGACGGCGCCGTTCTGAAGCGTGACTCGATCGCCGACTCGGCAGCCCTCGCGCACTACCGCGTGCGAATGCGCAAAGAAATCATTGCCGATTTTGGCATTCCGATAAATGGACACAAAACTATGAAGCACGGCGCTGCGCCCCATTTCCACGTATTCTCCGACGAAGCAGCAGGGCCCAATGTATGCGCCGGGGCCGATTTTAGCCGTCGGCGCAACGACGGCCGTGCGATGCACTCCCGGCGAATACTTCTGTGCGGCATGGAAAAATTCAATGGAACGCGCGAAATCCAGATATGGATTGCTCGACCGAAGCGCAGCGATGGGGATATCGACTTCATTTGGCGAAACGAGAATCGCCGACGCGCGCGTCGTCTTCACCGCGGCTCGATATCGGCGGTTGGCCAGGAATGTCAACTGACCGGTTGTCGCTTCTTCGATGGCGGCGACATCTGTGATTTCGATTCCGGGGTCACCGTCGAGCTTGCATCCCAGACGTCCAGCGATCTCGCCGAGTTTCATCGTCGTTCTCCTTGCAGGCGACAATCTACCTCAACTGACGGGAAAGGCGGGTGGAAGAAAGCGGATGATCTGCCATGCCGAACTTAGTGCACCGGTTGTGCGTCGTCGCGACTATTCGTTGA
Source organism: Candidatus Acidiferrales bacterium (assembly GCA_035622115.1). GTDB lineage: Bacteria > Acidobacteriota > Terriglobia > Acidiferrales > UBA7541 > Palsa-147. Next base: position 1,494 of record DASPVY010000210.1, on the reverse strand, counting down.
AGAGTCGCGGTTGCACAGGAATTGGCGCGGCAGCGCGCGGAGTTCGCTTCACTCCGCCGACAACCCCGAGCACTCTTACCTCGGCGAGCGCAGAGCGGGGAACGAACATCCTCAAACAGTTGCCGTGCAAATCCGGCGGAGTGAACTGAATCCCGCGGTCCAAAGTTTCTAGTAATTCGCTGGAGCTGATGCCTTCAATCGTCTCGCGGTCTCGAAATGTCAGTTTTAGCCAAAGGCCTCCCAATTTGGGACGGCTCAGGAAGCTCTTTCGCGCCGGCTCGTACGCTCCGTCAAGGTCGTCAACGAAATAGACCGCCCGGACGTCTTGCAGCGCCACAGCCCGATGCTCGCCGTCAGGTGTCAGAAGATCGAGCGAGCTCGCTGCAGCCAGCCCGGCCGGGTTTAAATAGCCCTTTAGGGGCGTCCCATCAAGCAGCAGGACGACCACTTTCTTATGGGTGGACGCTGGGGCGTTTCGCTTCAAATTCCAAAGATCCCTTGGGAAGGCAGTTGCGAAATGTGCGGAGTTATGTTATCTTTCTCCAAAATTGTTGTCAAGTTATTGGCGATAAAAGGGTTAGTGTCGGAGCGCCTGGCGATTGACCGAAACTAGGCAGATTCTTCAATTCGCCTCGGCCATAACTCTGCCAACCGTTATCAGCCGTATTTTGGGGTATATACGACACCAGCGGATTACGCTCCTGCTCGGCACTTCCTTCGCGGCAGACCCGTTCATTCTGGCGTTTCGCATCCCGAACCTCTTGCGTCGTATGGTAGGCGAAGGCGCGATGACGGCGGCGTTTATCCCCATATTCGCAGGTTTCGTCTTCGGCGAGTCATGGAGGGAATCTGCAAGTTCGCAGAGCGGGCCTACTGGGCTCTGGGGGGTGTTACTCGCTCCCGTGGCAGTTCTCGGTGTCATTTTGCGAATCGTCCCACAGTCTGATTTTGCCGTTGTGAGAGAACTGGCACTGGAGAGCTATTGGAAGCGGCGATAAGATCTTTTCTGAGTTACCTGCGCGTCGAAAAGGGCGTGTCTTCAAACACGCTCGATGCGTACCGGCGCGATATCGAAAAGTTTTCCGGCTTCACCGCTACGAGGCATCTCGCGCTTGAAAAAATCCAACGCGATGACATCGTCGAATTTCTTCGCTACTTGTACGGCCGCAAACTGGATAGCCGCTCCGTGGCCCGCCATTTGGTCACGCTGCGTCATTTTTTCAGGTTTTCAAACGCCGAAGGACTGATCACTGAAGATCCAACGGAGACCGTGGAATCACCGCGGTTCCGCAGCACTCTTCCGATGTTTCTGAGTGTTGAGGAAGTTGACCGCCTCATCGCGCAGCCCGATGGGGGTAGCGTGATTGGCCTTCGAGACCGGGCCATGCTCGAAGTAATGTACTCCGCCGGCTTGCGAGTCACGGAGCTCTGCAAGCTTGCGACCAGCGACGTGCGGTTCGACAAAGGCTATGTCCGGTGCGTCGGAAAAGGTGA
>DASPVY010000209.1:0-2667 GCA_035622115.1 Candidatus Acidiferrales bacterium | reverse complement strand
GTCGGAGTAGTAGCCGTCGCGGGATTGCACGGCGAGGTCTTTCTGCTTCGTGACGAGATGAAGCTTATGGTAGCCGGCGCTTGCGGAGGCCTTGTCGGGGACATAACCCAGAATGTACTGGCTGCGCAATTCTTGCTGAATTTGATCGTAGATCTGATCGACGGTCAGTTTCTTGGAGACCTCGAAGAGACGGCCGCCCGTTTCCTTGGAAATTTGATCGAGCACTTTCTTGCCGTCAAGACGTTGTTCCTCCTGCGGGAAGCGATGCCCGCCCTCGCGGCCGCCACCGCCCCAACCTCCGCCGCCGTAGCCGGCTCTTGAGCCAAAGGGCTCGTCGTCCTTGAAGAGAATGGAATAGACGACGGTGTTGGCGCGCTGGGCCGCTTCAATGGCATTCGCGAGGGATTCTTTGCTGCCGCGGTCGTCTCCGTCCGACAGAACGATCACGGCTTTGCGGCCCTGCATTTTTTTCATCATGTCGTCGGAAGCAAGATAAATCGCATCGTAGAGCAGAGTGCCGCCGCCATGATGGCGATAGCCTCCGTTTCCCCCGTCATTTCCGTCGCCGCTTCCGCCTCCGTTTCCGTTTGCGCTCGCTCGTTGCAGCGACGGGGTTTCAAGCAGATCGAGTGCGTCTTCGAGTTTCTTGCGGGAAGAAGTGAAGTCCTGCAAAAGCTCGACCTGGTAATCGAAGTGAATCACAAAAGCCTGATCTTTCGAATTCTCGCGAAGCGTATGATCGACAAAATTGGAGCTTGCCTTGCGCTCCTGATCGAGGACGCGCCTCTGGCTGAGGCTGGTATCGACAAGAAGTCCGACGGTAAGCGGGAGATCATTTTCGCGAGCGAAGTAGGTGACCGTCTGCGGATGGCCATCTTCGTCCAGCGTGAAATCGGTTTGTGTAAGGTTTGAGACGATTGCGCCGTGTTTGTCGCGGACAGTGGCGAACACCGTGACCATGTTCGCTTCGACGGATATTTTGGCTTGTTCCTGGCCAAAAAGAGGCGCGTCCGCCGCAAGAACCAGCAGCGTGGACAGAAAAATCGAGATCGTGCGAGTCGTGGACGAACTCCTCATAGCGTCACTTTCTATGATGCGGTTCCTGTGATGGCGGACCACCCCCAATATAGAGCTTCCCTCTGACCGGCCTGAGAGTTCCAAATTCGTTCGATGGAATTTATTGCCGGAATCGCGAGCGGTTGCGCCGGGAAAGCCGACTTGCTTTAGTGGAGGCGCGCATTTAGAATGGCGGATTACACGATGAAGTTTTGCAGCGACATTGAAACGTTCTCTCCGCCCAGCCCTTGCGGCTGGGCCTTTGTGTTTATGGCCGCTTTTTTTAACTCGAAATGAGGAGACGATGATCGACGGCGCAATTCCGGAAGGTCTGACATTTGACGACGTGCTGCTGCTCCCCGGGAAGTCCTCGATTCTACCGGCGCAAGTGGACACGCGCACCTGCCTCACGCGCAAAATTGCGTTGAATATTCCCGTGGTGGCAGCAGCGATGGATACCGTGACTGACTCGCGGCTCGCGATCGCCATCGCGCGGCAAGGCGGGCTGGGGTTCGTTCATCGAAATATGACGCTCGAACGCCAAGTGGAGGAAGTGGACAAGGTGAAACGCTCGGAAAGCGGCATGATCGTCGATCCGGTGACGATTTCGCCGGAGCTCTCGGTGCGCCAGGCCCTCGACATCATGACGAAATATCGCGTGTCGGGATTGCCGGTGACGCGCGGGTCGCGCCTGGTCGGCATTCTCACGAATCGCGATCTACGCTTTGAGCGAAATCTCGACCAGCCGGTGCGCGAAGTCATGACCAAGGACAATCTGGTGACCGTCGCAGTAGGGACGACGCTGGATGAGGCTGAGCGGTTGCTTCAAGAGCACCGCATCGAGAAATTGTTGGTTGTGGACAACGAGTTCAATCTGAAGGGCCTGATCACAGTGAAGGACATTCAAAAGAAGCTCGAATATCCGATCGCTGCGAAGGACGATCACGGCCGGCTGCGCGTGGGCGCGGCGGTCGGCTCGTCGGGCGACTATCTCGAGCGCGCAGTGGAGCTCGCCAAAGCCAAAGCGGATGTGCTGGCGATTGACAGTGCGCATGGCCATTCGACGCGAGTGATGGATGCGATTCGCGAAATCAAGCACCGTCTGCCCGAGATGCAGCTCGTCGCGGGAAACGTGGCCACCTCGGAGGGCGCACGCGATTTAATCTCGCTGGGCATTGACGGCCTGAAAGTCGGGATCGGCCCCGGCTCGATTTGCACGACGCGCGTCGTGACCGGCGCAGGCGTGCCGCAAATCACGGCGATTTCTGAAGCGTCGCGTGCGGCCAAGGCCTCGGGAATTCCGGTCATCGCCGATGGCGGTGTGAAATTCTCCGGCGATATTACCAAGGCGATCGCCGCTGGCGCTTCGGTGGTAATGATCGGCGGATTGTTGGCGGGGACCGAAGAATCGCCCGGCGAAACAATTTTGTATCAGGGCCGCACCTACAAATCGTACCGCGGAATGGGTTCGCTTGCCGCGATGGAGAGCGGCTCCGCCGATCGCTATTCGCAGGAAGCAGCGGATCGCGGCAAATCGGTGCCGGAAGGAATCGAAGGGCAGGTTCCGTACAAAGGGCCGCTGGCGGGACTGGTTGAGCAACTGGTAGGGGG
>DASPVY010000208.1:0-5363 GCA_035622115.1 Candidatus Acidiferrales bacterium | reverse complement strand
CTCCAATTCGTAGTCGAGCTCTTCAGTTAGATGTTCGGGGTAGATCACGGGCTCGTCAGGGCCTATGATCGCGTCCACATTCTGAAAGAAAACGATCCACGGCATGACGGGATGGGAGAACCCAGCCTTCTGCGCTTCTTCATGATGCTCACGAAAATTGCCGGCCGTATGAAAGAACTTCTTCGGCAGAATTGGCGCTTCCAGCTTCACATCCCCGAGAAGGTAGTGAATCGTCTCGCCCGTCGGAGCGGTAACGCGCGGGCCGCGATCGACAGCATGCGCCAGCGCCGCGCGCGCGGCATCGAGACTCGCGTCGCCGCCTTCAAATAAACCGCGCATATCGGCGGGAACACGTGCATCGGCAATCCGCTGGGAGGCTGGATCTCCTTCCACCTCTAGGAGATACAGCGCATACGCGTGATTCAAATCGACGATCCGGGTGCTATCTAATGCCAGTGCGCCGATTCGTTTTTGATTCGGTCCCGTCTCAAACGTGACCAATTTCATGTCCCTGGTGTCCTCCGCCTTACTCTGCCAAACGTTTCCGGATCGATCTTATTCACATCGGTGCTCGCGTCGAGCATTCGTCGAACGCCGCCCTAGTGCAGGTTGAGGACGAGAAGCCTCGGCTCGGTCATTTCTTCAATCGAATAGCGCAACCCTTCTCGACCGAGGCCCGAATCCTTGATGCCTCCATACGGCATGTGATCGACGCGGAACGACGACACTTCTCCGACCATCAGGCCACCGACCTCCAGCGTTTCGTATGCTTGAAATATGAGCTTGGCGTCGCGAGTAAAGAGCCCAGCCTGCAGGCCGTAAGGAGAGTCGTTCACTCGCCGCAGCGCGTCTGTGAAATTGTCGTATGGCTCGATCACAACGACCGGAGCGAACACTTCCTCGCAATTGACGCGCATCTGCGGCTTCGTATGTGTCAGGACCGTTGGTTCGACCACCCCACCGCGCCTCTCTCCACCCGCGAGAAGTTTGGCGCCCGCCGATACCGCTTCCTCGATCCACGAGACGGCGCGCTTGGCTGCGTCCTCGTTTATCATTGGCCCTATATCGGTGCTTTCGTCGGTGGGATTTCCAGTTTTCAGTTTCGCGACTCTCGCCAGCAGGGAAGAAGTGAATTTCTCTTCAATAGTTCGCTGAACAAAAATCCGCTGCACCGAAATGCAGCTCTGCCCCGCGTAGGAAAAGCCGCCAAGAGTGCAGCGTTCCGCGGCGTAGTCTACGTCCGAGTCGCCATGGACGATGACGGCGGCATTCCCGCCCAGCTCGAGGACGACTTTTTTCTTTCCCGCCTTTTGCTTCAATCCCCAGCCGACGGCGCCGCTCCCCGTGAACGTGAGAAGCTTCAGGCGATCGTCTGCTACAAGAACCTGGGCATCTTCGTTCGAAAGCGAGAGGATGTTCAGCGCGCCCGCGGGCCATCCGGCATTTGCGACGACCTCGCCAAGCAGAAGCGCCGTCAACGGCGTCTTCGGCGCAGGCTTCAAAACCATCGTGCAGCCAGCGGCGATCGCCGGAGCAATCTTGTGAGCCACAAGATTCAACGGGAAATTGAATGGCGTTATCGCGGCGATCGGACCAAGCGGAAACCGCCGCACGATTGCCGTGCGCCCCACCGTTGACGGCAGCAGATCCATCGGAATCCATTCGCCGCCGATGCGGACACTTTCATCCGCAGCGATTTCGAACGTAAAGACCGCACGCTCAATCTCAGCGCGCGCGGTTTTTACCGGTTTTCCCGCCTCCAGAGCAATGAGTTGAGCGAATTCATCCTTTCGGGTCGCGATCGCATCGGAAATCGCACGAAGAATTTGCCGCCGCTCGTAGGCGGCCATGTGCCGCGTTTTCTCGAACGCGCGTACGGAAGCTGCGATTGCGCGCTCGAGCTGTTCGCGGGTGGCCCAGTACGTCGTGCCGACAGCACTTCCGTCGAACGGAGAACGGACTTCAAGTCGCGCCCCGTCAGCGATCCATTCCCCGTCGACCAAAAAGGGAAAGGACTTAACGGGAATTTTGGCGGAAACAGACATTCAGGTGTCCCCGGGACCAGTATAGCCTACGCTCGCCGTGACTCCGCGCCCGCGTGCGCTTCGCTGACTGTTGCGAGCGCCGCTTCGAGAACGTCCAGCCCTTCGTCGAAATCAGCTTCCGAAATAATCAGCGGCACAAGGAGACGAATTACATTCCCGTAGGTACCGGCCGAAATCATCAGCAATCCATGTTCGTAGCAATAGCGCACGACTTGTTCCGTTTCGTGCTTCGCCGGCTCGCGTGTCTCGCGCGATGCGACCAGTTCGATCGCCTGCATCGCACCCATCCCGCGCACTTCGCCGATAATGGGCCAGCGCCGCTGCCAATTCGTGGCGCGCGCCACGAATCGCTCGCCCAGTAATTCAGCGCGTGCGCAGAGGTTTTCCTTCTCCATCGCTTCGATAACGGCCAGCGCGGCAGCGCACGAAACAGGATTGCCGCCGAATGTTCCGCCGAGTCCGCCCACGTTCGGAGAATCCATGATTTCAGCACGCCCGGTGACGGCCGCAAGCGGGAATCCGCCGCCCAGCGACTTCGCAGTGACAAGCAGATCGGGAATGATGTCGTAGCGCTCGCACGCAAAAAGTCTGCCGGTGCGTCCAAATCCCGTCTGTACCTCGTCGGCGATAAACAGAATTCCATGCTGCCGGCAAAGATTCTGAAGAATCGCGAAAAATTCCGCGGGCGGGGTGACGAAGCCGCCCTCGCCCAGAATTGGCTCGACCACGACTGCCGCGACCGCCGAAGCTGCCACGACGCGCTTAAATGTATCTTCCAGATGATGCGCGCAGAACACCTCGCACGACGGATATCGAAGCGAATAGGAGCAGCGGTAGCAGTAAGCGTACGGAATGCGATAAATGTCGGCCGCAAACGGCTCGAAACCGGCTTTGTACGGATGCGTCTTGCTCGTCAACGACATCGTAAGCATCGTGCGGCCATGAAACGCATCTTCGAAGCAAATAATGGCAGCGCGCTTCGCGTGGCACCGCGCAATCTTCACTGCGTTTTCGATGGCTTCCGCGCCGCTATTCACCAGGATCGTTTTCTTCGGAAAATCGCCTGGAGCCAGCTTGTTCAATTTTTCCGCGAGTTCGATGTAGTCGCCGTAGGGTGCCACGCTGAAGCAGGTGTGCAGAAATCGATCCACTTGCGCGCGCACAGCGCCAACCACGCGATCCGCGCGATGGCCCACGTTCGAGCAGCCAATTCCGCCGGCGAAATCGATGAATCGATTTCCGTCCACATCCTCGACGACAGCGCCTTCCGCCCGCGCCGCAAATACCGGCGTCGCGTGGTAAACGCCGCGCGGAACGGCGCTCGCTCGGCGATTCATCAAAGCCTGGGATTTCGGGCCGGGCACAGAGGTTCGAAGCTGAATCGTGGGCATGTCAGTACCATCCGATCGGCTGCTCGTTGAGGTTAATGTAAACTTGCTTTGTTTCGAGGTATTCGTCGATCCCCCACGGCCCGAGTTCACGTCCGAAGCCCGATTGCTTGTAGCCGCCCCAGGGCGCCTCGACGTAAGTCGGCTGCATGTGATTCACCCAAACGATTCCGGCGCGTAAAGCCTTGACGACCCGGAACGCTTTGAAAATATCGCGCGACCATACCGCTGCCGCAAGGCCGTATGGCGTCGCGTTTGCAATCCGCACGGCCTCGGCTTCGTCTACGAACGGAATCACGGCGGCCACCGGCCCGAAAATTTCCTCCTGCGCGATGCGCGCCGAATTATCCACATCGTAGAACACCGTCGGCTCGACGTAGTAGCCTTTCGCAAAACCCTTCGGCCGCCCGCCGCCCGCTCCGACCTTCCCTTCCTTTTTGCCGACGTCGAGATAGGAATTCACTCGGTCGAATTGCTCTTTGCTGACCAGCGGACCCATCTTCGTCTCGCGCTCGAGCGGCGGTCCCAGGCGAATTGTTTTCGCTTTCGCCGACATTGCCTCAACGAACTTCGGATAAATCGAGCGCTGGACGAGAATCCGGCTGCCGGCTGAACAAACTTCGCCCTGATTTATGAACACTCCGAACAAAGCGCCGTCAATCGCCGCTTCGAAGTCCGCATCGGCAAAGAAAATGTTCGGCGACTTGCCGCCGAGTTCAAGCGTGACGCGTTTCACCGTATCTGCGGCCATCTTGACGATTTGCTTTCCCACAGCTGCGCTGCCGGTGAACGCGACTTTGTTCACGTCAGGATGACGCACCAGAGGCGCGCCGCAAGTCTCCCCGAGCCCCGTGATGATGTTTACGACCCCGGGAGGCAATCCCGCGTCCGCGAGCCAGTTCGCGAATTCGAGCGCCGTCAGCGGCGTTTGCTCAGCCGGCTTGAGTATGCACGTACAACCCGCGGCGATCGCCGGCGCCAGTTTCCACGCCGCCATCAGCAGCGGATAGTTCCACGGAATGATTTGCGCGGCCACGCCAATCGGCTCACGCAGAGAAAGGCTTAGCGCATTGTCCGGAACCGGATTCACATGGCCAAGAACTTTGGTCGCAAGCCCGCCATAATATTCAAAGCATGTTGCGCAATCCGCGATGTCATATTCGGCCTCGACAATCGGCTTGCCGCAATTTCGAGCTTCGAGCTCGGCCAGCATCGCGGCCTCTTTGCGGATTCGTTCGGCGAGCCGGAATAGTATTCGCCCGCGATCTTCCGCGGTAGTTTGCGGCCATGCGCCTGAATCAAATGCAGCGCGGGCAGCGGCAACGGCGCGGTTCACGTCGTTCTCGTTCGCGTTCGGAACTTCGGCGATCGTTTCTTCCGTTGAAGGATCAATCACGGATAAGTAGTCGCCGCTTTCGCTTTCTACCCACTCGCCGTTCACATAATTTTTGTACCTGCGAACTCCCACGCTTGCTTCTGCGGCCATAGGCACTCCTCGAATCAAACTACTCGGCAACCTGACACTTACGCGCGGTGAGCCAGCGCTGCGGCGGCAACTTTTCGCCGCCCATACACAAAAAAGAAAAACGCGGCGAGACCCACAAAGAGCGCCGTCCCGCCAAACATCCACACTTCGTATAAAAACACCGACGTGATTTGCTGCGCCGGGAAAAATGCGACAACGATCGCCAGCACCGTCGTAATCATTCCGCTGAAGCCCGACAACACGAGCACGCCTTTGCTGTAGCGCCCTTTCACTGCCGATTCCGTATATGCAATTTTGAGCAGCGCGCCGAAAATGTAGACGAACGGAATCAGCTGGAGCACCACCGCCAACGACAGCATCTTCTGAAATGTCTCTTGAACGCCGCCTCCCAGAAAATTTAATGTCACGAGAATGATCGACACGATCGCATGAACGATTAACGCG
>DASPVY010000207.1:0-9413 GCA_035622115.1 Candidatus Acidiferrales bacterium | reverse complement strand
GACCCGTTCGTTCCTGTCACAATCCTTGTTCATCGTTGTTGTTTTCTGAGAGAATCTGCCACCGTTGCGCTCGAAACGATTGTGGGCATTCGCCTGGTGGTTCGCACTTTTTTCGTAAAGGACGGCTCATGAAAATTCTGGTGATAGTAGGTGTGCTATGTGGGGCGATGGCGGGGGCCGTGATGACCGAGCAACACAACGTTCGCGCGAGCGACCCGGATGCGGCGTGGAATGCGCTCGTTGACCGGTACTTCGACGAAGTCTATTTCAAATTCAGTCCGACAGCCGGTACGTACGAGGGCTTCCATCAATATGACACGCAACTCGAAGATTACTCGCGCGCAGGGGTGGACAAACAAACGCTAGCACTGCACGATTTTGAAAAGCGATTCGAGGGAGTCGATCCCCGCACATTGGACGCGACTCAGGCGGCCGATCGAGAGCTCGTGCTCTCAAATATCCGCGCCTCGCTGCTTTCGCTCGAAACCATTCGCGACTGGGAGAAAAATCCCGACAATTATTCCAGCGGCATCGCCGATAGCGCGTTTACGATTATGAGCCGCCGTTTTGCTCCGCCGGACGATCGCCTCCGCTCGCTCACCGCGCGAGAGAAGCAAATGCCTGCCGTCTTCGATGCCGCGCACCAAAATCTCAAAAATCCGCCCCGCGTCTACACCGAAGTCGCCCTCGAGCAGCTTCCCGGAACGATCGACTTCTTCGAGCACGATGTCCCGTCCGCGTTTGCCGATGCCACCGACGCGGCCGCGAAGGCTGAATTCGCCGCGACCAATGCCACCGTCATCGCGGCGCTCAAGAACTACCAGGAGTGGCTCAAATCCGACATGTTGCCGCGCTCGAACGGCGACTTCCGCATCGGCTCCGCGACTTATTCCAGGAAGCTGCTCTACGAAGAAATGGTGGATATTCCCCTGGATCGCTTGCGCGAAATCGGCCGCGCCAACTTGCGCCAGAATCAGGAGGCGATGAAAGCGGTGGCAGCGCAAATCGATCCCAAGAAAACGCCGCGCGAAGTCCTCGAAGCGCTGCAAGCCGACCACCCCGCGCCGGATCAATTGATGCAAAGCTTCCGCAACACTTTCGACGGCCTGATCGCCTTCATCAAGCAAAAGCACATCATCGAAATTCCGTCTGACGTGCGGCCGACGCTCGAAGAAACTCCGCCGTTCGAGCGAGCCACAACTTTCGCTTCAATGGATACGCCCGGTCCATACGAGCAAGTCGCCACCGAAGCGTATTTCAACGTGACGCTGCCCGATCCGCACGATACTCCCGAGCAAATCGAATCGTTCATGGGCGGCTTCGATCGCGGGACGATTGTCAGCACCGCCGTTCACGAAGCGTACCCCGGCCATTACGTGCAGTTTCTCTGGATGCATCGCGTCCCCGACAAAGTGCGCAAATTGCTGGGCGCCAGCTCGAACGCGGAAGGCTGGGCGCATTATTGCGAGCAGATGATGCTCGACGAAGGATACGGCCAGCCCGGCGTCGGAGCCAAAGACGAGCGCGAATCGAAATTGATTCGCCTCGGCCAGCTTCAGGACGCGCTGTTGCGCAACGCACGCTTCATCGTCGGAATTGAAATGCACACGGGGCAGATGAGCATGGATCAAGCCGAGGACTTTTTCGTGAAGGAAGGCTATCAGACGCGCGAGACGGCAAAAGTCGAGACCAAGCGCGGAACTTCAGACCCGACATACCTCTACTACACCCTCGGCAAATTGCAGATCTTGAAGCTGCGCGAGGACCTTAAGAAAAAAGAAGGCGCGGCGTTCTCACTCGAGAAATTCCATGACGATTTCATGCGCCAGGGCTTTCCGCCCATAAAAATTGTTCGCCGCGCCCTGTTGGGAGATGATTCGCCGCCGCTCTAGCAGGCTGGCCGTGCTGCCGCGGCCGTGCCGTCCGATTCTGAAGCTGGCCGCCGGAAGGGCAGCGGCACCGATCCTCACTGCGATTCGGGTGATTTCTGCACGGCCTATTCCTGTCGAGCGCGTGCCACCAGTTTCTTCAGCTTTCCTTCAATCGACGCGTCGCCGATATGCTCGTCCTGCAGCACTCCGTCCGCATCGATGCTGAACGTGTGCGGAATCGCCTCCACGCCAAAGAGCTTCGCGATCGGCCCCGTAAATCCCCCGTCGCGGTAGTTCAGCCAGGTCATTCCATTCTTGGCGACGAAATCCCTCCACTTGTCCTCGTCCTTGTCTAAGCTGATGCTCAAGATCACCAGCGGCTGATCCTGAAATTTTTTTGCAATTTCGCGGATGTGGGGCATTGCTTCGCGGCAGGGTGCGCACCATGTGGCCCAAAAATCGACGAGCACGACTTTGCCTTCCAGGTCATCGAGCGAGACCTCCTTGCCGTCGAGCGTGGTGACGGCAAACGCCGGCGCCATATTCGCTCGCGCCAACGCCGGCTCTTCCAGATATCGCTGCGCTCGCTCGCGATCCGGCGTGTCTTCTTTCGTCAGGTCTATAAACCGCTGAAATTGCGCCTTGGCCGCATCGTCCTGTTTCATCCGTGCGAGCGCCAGCCCATCCAGAAAAATCGCTCTGCGATAGTTCGGATCGGCCGCCAGCGCCTTGGACATCTCATCATGCACTTGCGTGAATAATTCGTCTTTGTGCTTTTCGATCGCCTGGCTTCGAAGGATCACGCCGAGCTGGTAATGGGCCGACGCGATTTTCTTCGGTTCCTGCGCTTCCGCGATCAATTCACCGGCGGCCTGTTCGGCGGATTTCCAGTCGTGCAGTTCCATACCGTACTTGATCATCTTTTTCTGGCAGGCCACGCAGCGCCCATCGTCTTGCTTGTCAGCTTTTTTGAATGCGTCCAGCCCGGCTTCTTTCTGGTGCTGATGAATGTAGTCCAGGGCTTGCTTGTAGGTTTTTTGCGCCTTTTCGCTTGTCGGTCCGTCGGAATTGTCTTGGGCAAACAGTGGCGAGGCCAGAGATGCCAGGAGCAGCAGGATCGCGGCAGATCGCATACGGAATCTCCCAGATGCACGCGCAATAATTACCGCGAAAATATCATGTTCCGGCGACCGTCGTCGAGGTTATGACGACGTACCCCACATAACCCGCCTCCTGTGGGGTCCATCGTCATGTTCCGTATCGTTGTTTCGCGTGCCTCTGCTATTGACATCGATTGAATCTGCCGCGTTTATTAAGACCGAGCATTCTCGGTTTTGTCGCAGACCCTGAGCCGCGAAGGGCCCGCGGTGGTTTTCACCGCGGTTCCTCCTTTTTCGCGGCGATATCGTGCTGCCATCCAGCTGCCTTTCGCCTTCCTTCGTTGACGCAGCCGCGCATGGGGCTTTATAATGGAGGTTTCCTAACGTGATTGGGAGGCTGCATGTACGCCGTAATTCGCAGTGGAGGTAAGCAGTATCGCGTCGCGCCCGGCGAGACCGTTCAGGTCGAGCAACTCGACGGCAAAGTCGGCGGCAAAGTCTCGTTCGACGTCCTTGCCGTCCGGACCGACGAAAACAAGTTCCTCGGCGGCGAACAGGCTGCTAAAGCCAAGGTGACTGGCAAGATCGTCGGCCACGGACGCCTCCCGAAGCGCGTCGTGCTGAAATTCAAGCGCTGCGGCCAATACAAAATTACGCGCGGCCACCGGCAGGGCTATACCGCCGTTCAGGTCAGCGATATCGAGTTCGAATAAAGGCGAGCCATGGCACACAAAAAAGGCGGCGGTTCATCCACAAACGGGCGCGATTCCCACGGCCAAAGGCTGGGCGTCAAGCGCTTCGGCGGCCAGCTGGTCAATGGCGGCACAATCTTGATTCGCCAGCGCGGCACGCGCTACAAGCCCGGCCGGAATGTTGCGCGCGCGAAAGACGACACGCTCTTTGCCCTCATCACCGGATTCGTGCGCTTCGAAGACAAGGGCAAATCCGGGCGTTACATCAGCGTTCTGCCCGCCGAAGACGCCGCGAATGCCCCGGCCGAGCAGGCAGCTCCGGCCGCCGACTGACGGCCCTCGCCGAACGACGCATGTCGCCGAACCGGCTTTCCCTTTCCCCCGGCGCTGTCGTATTCTTCCCCCCGTTGAATCTTTCGATCCGCCATCGAGCACACCGTGTTTGTTGACGAAGCCAAAATCTGGGTGAAGGGTGGCGATGGCGGCAATGGCTGCATGGCATTTCGCCGCGAGAAATATGTACCGCGCGGTGGGCCGTCGGGCGGCGACGGTGGCAACGGCGGCGACATCATTCTCGAATCCAATCTTCACGACAACACGCTCCTACGCTATCGCTACAATCGCGAATTTCGCGCCGATCGTGGCCGCCACGGCGAAGGCTCGAATTGCCACGGGCGTTCGGGCGCCAACTCGATCTTGAAAGTTCCCGTCGGTACGGTGGCTTTCGACGAAGAAACCGGCGAGCAGCTTTTTGATTTCACCGCGCCGGGCCAGCAATTTCTCGCCGCGCGCGGCGGACGCGGCGGACGCGGCAATTCGCATTTCACCAAGCCGTGGCATCAGGCGCCGCGCGAGCACGAAGACGGCCAGCCCGGTGAAGAGCGGCGTCTGCGGCTTGAATTGAAACTGCTCGCCGATGTCGGCCTCGTCGGCTTTCCGAACGCCGGAAAGTCCACACTCATCTCGCGTATTTCGGCCGCGCGGCCGAAAATCGCGGCGTATCCTTTCACCACACTCGAGCCGCATCTCGGCGTCGTTTCCGCAGATCCCGGCTCTACGCCCGGCACAGGACGCACATTTGTCGTCGCCGATCTTCCGGGATTGATCGAAGGCGCGCACGAAGGCGCGGGGCTCGGCATTCGCTTCCTCAAGCACGTCGAGCGCACTCGCCTGCTGGCGCATTTGGTGGACACGAGCGACGCGAACGATCGCGACCCGATCCACGATTTCGAAGTGATCGAAAACGAATTGCGTTCGTTCAGCGAGGCGATCGCCGCAAAGCCGATGGTCGTTGTAGCCACGAAGCTCGACGCCACGGTCGACCGCTCGCGAATCGATAAACTTCGCGCCTACGCCGAAAAACGCGGCTTGCCGTTTTTTGCGATTTCTTCGGCGAGCGGCGAAGGCGTGCAAAATCTCGTGCGCGGCCTTGCCGACATGCTCGATCGTCTGCCGCGGCCCGCGCCGCCGGAACTCGATTCCGCTGCGCCGCCCGCTGCCATCGTGGCCGAACCGCCGCGCATCGATCCCGACGCCAATCCGCACTTGGCCGGAGAAAAACATTGACGCCCGCGCGTTCTCACGATGCCGCTCACGCCGCCGCGCATAGCCACGCGCACAGCGGGGCGCACTCCCACCCCCACGGCCATGCCCACCGCGCGCATGCTGCTTCCCGCGCCATCGCGATTTTCGGCGGAACCTTCGATCCCATTCATTCCGGCCATATCGCCGTGGCCCAGGCCGCGCAGCGAAGATTTCATTTGGACTCGATTTATTTCGTTCCATCCTCGCGTCCGCCTCACAAATCGCGCCAATCCCTCGTGGCCTTTCCGCATCGTTACGCCATGGTCGCGCTCGCCTGCGCCGACCACGCTGCCTTTATCCCCTCCCTCGCCGAAGCGCCCGTCGACAGCGCCGCGCCCCACGTCTTCTACTCGATTGACACCGTCCGGCGATTCCGCAAGGAGCATCCTGAAGATCACCTCTATTTCATTCTCGGCGCGGATCAGTTTCTCGAAATTCCGACGTGGCATCACTACGAGCAGCTTCTCGATTCCTGCGATTTCATCATCGCGCACCGTCCGGGCTTCCGGCTGGACGCGCTGCGGCTTGTGGTCCCGCCGGAAAAGCTGGCGCGCTCGCATGCGCACGATCCCCACGCCATCGAACTGTGCAAGACGCGCGTGCATCTGCTCTCGACCGTGATCAGCCACGTCTCTTCCACCGAAGTGCGCCAGCGGCTCGAGAAACGCCAGTCCATTCACGGTCTTGTGCCGGCGCGCGTAGAAGAATACATTCGTGGTCAGGCTCTTTACCGGTGAACTTGGAAAAACTTCGTCCTGAACTTCGCTGGGCGATCGATGCGGCCCAGGACAAAAAGGCGCAGAACGTCAGCGTCCTCGATCTCAGCCAGCTCAGCGCGTTCTCGCAGTATTTCGTCCTCTGCTCCGCCTCAAGCACTCCGCAGCTCGAAGCCGTAAGCGACGCAATCGAAGAACGCCTCAAGCAGCACGGCGTGCGTCCCGCGCATCGCGAAGGCCGCCATGGCGCAGAATGGGTGCTGCTTGATTACGGCCGCTTCGTCATTCATATTTTCAGCGAGCGCGCTCGCCTCTATTACGATCTCGAGCGTCTTTGGCGCGCCGCGCCTCGATTGGACATCCCCGCGCCCGGTGAAGATTCGAGTGGGCCGCGTTCCGGCGGCTCGCTTTCGTCCCCCGGTGGCCCGGATTCTGAGACCGCCCAGCCATGAACGACGCGACGAAGCAAGCGCGTGAAAATCCTTCGCCACAACCGCGCATTCTCTGGGTCGGCGCGAGCCCCGCAACGCAGCGTGTTCTCGATTTGGCCAGCAAAGTCGCCGGAGCCGGAACTACGCTTCTCATCACCGGCGAGAGCGGCACCGGGAAAGACCAGCTCGCCCGCTGGATTCACGAGCAAGGCTCGCGCCGCGACACTCCTTTCCTGAAAATTGATTGCGCGAGCCTTCCTTCCGAGCTTGTCGAATCCGAATTGTTCGGCCACGAACGCGGCGCGTTCACTGGCGCCGTCGCGCAGAAGCCGGGTCGCCTCGAACTCGCGCAGGGCGGCACCATCGTTCTCGACGAAGTCGCCGCTCTCTCTCCCGGAATTCAAGCCAAGCTGCTGCGGGTTCTGCAGGAGCGTACGTTCGAACGCCTGGGCGGCACGGCAACTTTGCGCATGGATTCGCGTCTGATTGCGCTCACCAACGCTGATTTGCAGCGTGCTGTCGCCGCCGGACGTTTCCGCGAAGATTTATATCACCGCCTGAATGTCCTGGTGATTCCCGTTCCGCCTCTCCGCGAGCGCCACGCGGATATCCGTCCTCTGGCCGAATATTTCCTCGCGCGCTTGAGCGAAATCCATGGCCGTTCGGGCCTGAGTTTGAGCGAACCCTCGCTGCGCCTCCTGGAAAGTTACGGCTGGCCCGGCAATGTGCGCGAACTCAAGAACGCGATCGAGCGCGCTGTGATCTTGGCCGCGTCCGCCGAGCTGCGCCCCGAGGATTTCCCGGCGATTCTCGAAGCTGTGCACGAAGACCGCACGCCTCTTTCGGGCCTGCGCTCTCTCGAAGAGCTCGAGCGCGAAGCGATTCACGCCACGCTCGAAGCCACGCACTACAAAATCGCTCAGAGCGCGCATATTCTCGGCATCACTCGCAAGACGCTTCTCGACAAGCGCAAGAAATACGGTTTCGTCGAACCGAAATGAAGACAGTCTTCGTTCTGTTCGTTTCTCGCCATGAAAATTCATCTCGTGATGCTGGGAAAAACGCGACGCGAGGAGCCGCGCGCGCTGCTCGAGGATTACGTCTCGCGGATCGCGCGCTACGCCGAAGTGCAACGGACCGAACTGGGCGACGCCGCCGCGTGGCGAAAGCGCAAGCTCGATTCGCATTCCGCCGTCGTGTTGCTTGACGCCGCCGGCAAGCAATTCACGTCCGTGCAGTTTGCCAAATGGCTCGGCCAGCACCGCGATGCCGGCCTCCGCGAGCTGGTATTTCTTTGCGGCGACGCGGACGGTTTCCCCGAAGAATTGCGCTCCGCCGCGCGCTTCAAGATTTCGCTTTCCACTCTGACGATGCCGCACGAACTCGCCCGCGTCCTTCTCGCCGAACAAATCTATCGCGCCTTCGCCATTCTCGCCGGCCATCCCTATCCCAAGTAGGGCTCGTCGGCCATTGAGCCGTCGCGGCGCGCGTCCCACACGTCCCATGCCACTTGTGTAGCGGCGCCGGCCATGCTATCGGTGAGTAGCACGGCATTCAGCGGTATTGCGTGAAAATGACGAGGAACAACAAAATCTGCGGGGCCGGTGGCTCACTTCATGCGCGATGATAAAGGCCTGCTGATCGTCTATACCGGTCCCGGCAAGGGCAAGACGACCTGCGCCCTGGGCACCGCGTTTCGTGCGGTGGGCCAGGGTCTGCGCGTGCTAATGGTGCAGTTCATCAAGGGCTCGTGGCATTATGGTGAACTCGACGCGGCCAAAATGCTGGGCGATGATAAATTCGAGATTCGCCCGATGGGCCGCGGCTTCGTAAAAATCGGCGGCGCGGAAACCGATCCCGAAGACATCCGCCTCTGCGAAGAGGCCTGGGAATTCGGCAAGGCGCAGATGAATAGCGGGAAGTACGACCTGGTTGTGTTTGACGAGATCAATTACTTAATCAGCTATAAGATGCTGGATGTGGAAAAGGTAGTGGAAGCTTTCGCCGCCCGGCCGGAGCGCGTGCACGTGATCTGCACGGGCCGCAACGCGCATCCCCGGCTCCTTGAGCTGGCCGATCTCGTCACTGAAATGCGCGAGATCAAGCATCCCTACACGAAAGGAATTCTCGCGCAGCGCGGAATCGATTATTAGCCATGGCCTGGTTCAAACGAGAGAAGAAACGAATCGAGCATCCCACGCCCGCCGACGAGCGCCGCGTCCGCACCGAAGGCCTTTGGATCAAGTGCGATTCCTGCCGGTCAATCATCTGGAAGAAGGATCTTCAGGCCAACTGGCAGGTTTGCACGAAATGCGATTTTCATTTCCGGCTGGGCGCGAAGCGCCGGCTCGATCTTCTTCTCGACGATGGCTTATGGGAAGAGCAGGACGCCGATCTCGTCTCGAGCGATCCGCTGGCATTTGTCGACACGAAGCCCTATGCCAAGCGTTTGAAAGATGCGTGCGCGAAGCTCGGGATGAACGATGCCATCATCACCGCAACCGGCAATCTCGACGCGCGGCCCGTAATCTGCTGCGCGATGGAATTTCAATTTATCGGCGGCACGATGGGCGCGGTGGTGGGCGAGAAAGTGGCGCGCGCCATTGAGCGCTCGATCGAGCGTAAGGCCCCGCTGATCATCGTATCGTGCTCGGGCGGCGCGCGGATGATGGAAGGCGCGGTCAGCTTGATGCAGCTTGCAAAAGTTTCGGCGGCGCTCGCGCGGCTGGACGAAGTGCGCGTCCCATTCATTTCCGTCATCACCGATCCCACCACCGGCGGCGTGACCGCGAGCTTCGCCATGCTCGGCGATTTGAACATCGCAGAACCTGGCGCGCTGATTGGTTTCGCCGGGCCCCGCGTGATCGAGCAGACCATTCGCCAGAAATTGCCGGAAGGATTCCAGCGCTCGGAGTTTTTGCTCGAGCACGGATTCCTCGATGCTGTCGTTCACCGCAAGGAAATGAAGTCCTATATCTCCCGCGCGCTCAATTTCTTTCAGAACTGAAATGCGATACCA
>DASPVY010000206.1:0-5098 GCA_035622115.1 Candidatus Acidiferrales bacterium | reverse complement strand
CGCGTTAATCGTTCATGCGATCGTGTCGATCATTCTCGTGACATTAAATTTTCTGGGAGGCGGCGTTCAAGAGACATTTCAGAAGATGCTGTCGTTGGCGGTGGTGCTCCAGCTGATTCCGTTCGTCTACATTTTCGGCGCTCTGCTCAAAATTGCATATACGGAATCGGCAGTGAAAGGGCGCTACAGCAAAGGCGTGCTCGTGTTGTCGGGCTTCAGCGGGATGATTACGACGGTGCTTGCGATTGTTGTCGCATTTTTTCCGGCGCAGCAGATCACGTCGGTGTTTCTATACGAAGTGTGGATGTTTGGCGGGACGGCGCTCTTTGTGGGTCTCGCTGCGTTTTTCTTTTTTGTGTATGGCCGGCGAAAAGTTGCCGCCGCAGCGCTAGCACACCGCGCGTAAGTGTCAGGCCGCTGAGCACGTTGATTTGAGGAGTGCCTATGGCCACAGAAGCAAGAGTGGGAGTTCGCAGGTACAAGAACTATGTGAACGGCGAGTGGGTAGAAAGCGAAAGCGGCGACTACTTATCCGTGATCGATCCTTCAACGGAAGAAACGATCGCCGAAGTTCCGAACGCGAACGAGAAGGACGTGAACCGCGCCGTGGCGGCTGCACGCGCTGCATTTGATTCCGGCGCATGGCCGCAAACTACGGCTCAAGATCGCGGGCGAATACTCTTCCGGCTTGCCGAACGAATCCGCACAGAGGCTGCGATGCTGGCCGAGCTCGAAGCTCGAAATTGCGGCAAGCCGATTGTCGAGGCCGAATATGACATCGCGGATTGCGCAACATGCTTCGAATATTATGGCGGGCTCGCGACCAAGGTACTTGGACATGTGAATCCGGTCCCCGACAACGCGCTGAGCCTTTCGCTGCGTGAGCCGATCGGCGTGGCCGCGCAAATCATTCCGTGGAATTATCCGCTGCTGATGGCGGCGTGGAAACTGGCGCCGGCGATCGCCGCGGGCTGCACGTGCATACTCAAGCCGGCTGAGCAAACGCCGCTGACGGCGCTCGAATTCGCGAACTGGCTCACGGACGCAGGGTTGCCTCCCGGGGTCGTAAACATCGTCACCGGACTCGGCGAGACTTGCGGCGCGCCTCTGGTGCGGCATCCTGACGTGAATAAAGTGGCGTTCACCGGCAGCGCGGCCGTGGGAAAGCAAATCGTCAAGATGGCCGCGGATACGGTGAAACGGGTCACGCTTGAACTCGGCGGCAAGTCCCCGAACATTTTCTTTGCCGACGCGGACTTCGAAGCGGCGATTGACGGCGCTTTGTTCGGAGTGTTCATCAATCAGGGCGAAGTTTGTTCAGCCGGCAGCCGGATTCTCGTCCAGCGCTCGATTTATCCGAAGTTCGTTGAGGCAATGTCGGCGAAAGCGAAAAAAATTCGCCTGGGTCCGCCGCTAGACCGCGAGACGAAGATGGGTCCGCTGGTAAGCAAAGAGCAATACGACCGAGTGAATTCCTATCTCGAAGTCGGCAAAAAGGAAGGGAAGCTCGGAGCGGGCGGCGGGCAGCCGAAGGGTTTTGCGAAAGGCTACTACGTCGAGCCGACGGTGTTCTACGATGTGGATAATTCAGCGCGCATCGCGCAGGAGGAGATTTTCGGGCCGGTTGCCTCCGTGATTCCGTTCCAAGACGAAGCCGAGGCCGTGCGGATTGCAAACGCGACGCCATACGGTCTTGCGGCAGCGGTATGGTCGCGCGATATTTTCAAAGCATTCCGCGTCGTCAAGGCTTTACGCGCCGGAATCGTTTGGGTGAATCACATGCAGCCGACTTACGTCGAGGCGCCCTGGGGCGGCTACAAGCAATCAGGCTTCGGACGCGAACTCGGGCCTTGGGGAATCGACGAATACCTCGAAACAAAGCAAGTTCACATTAACCTCAACGAGCAGCCGATCGGATGGTACTGACATGCCCACGATTCAGCTTCGAACTTCCGTGCCCGGCCCGAAATCTCAGGCTCTGATGAGTCGCCGAGCGAGCGCCGTTCCGCGCGGCGTTTACCACGCGACGCCGGTATTTGCGGCGCGGGCGGAAGGCGCGGTGGTCGAGGATGTGGACGGGAATCGATTCATCGATTTCGCCGGCGGAATTGGCTGCTCGAATGTCGGCCATCGCGCGGATCGCGTGGTTGGCGCTGTGCGCGCGCAAGTCGATCGATTTCTGCACACGTGCTTCAGCGTCGCCCCCTACGGCGACTACATCGCGCTCGCGGAAAAATTGAACAAGCTGGCTCCAGGCGATTTTCCGAAGAAAACGATCTTGTTGAATAGTGGCGCGGAAGCCATCGAAAACGCCGTGAAGATTGCGCGGTGCCACACGAAGCGCGCTGCCATTATTTGCTTCGAAGATGCCTTCCATGGCCGCACGATGCTTACGATGTCGTTGACGAGCAAGACGCATCCGTACAAAGCCGGTTTTGAGCCGTTTGCGGCCGACATTTATCGCATTCCGTACGCTTACTGCTACCGCTGCTCCTATTCGCTCCGATATCCGTCGTGCGAGGTGTTCTGCGCGCATCATTTGGAAGATACATTTAAGCGCGTCGTGGCAGCTACGGCGGTCGCGGCAGTCGTGGTCGAGCCAATTCTGGGCGAGGGCGGCTTCGTCACTCCGCCCGCGGAGTTTTTCGCGATTCTTCAGAATCTTTGCCGGCAGCATGGAATTCTGTTTATCGCCGACGAGGTACAGACGGGATTTGGACGCACCGGCAGACTTTTTGCGTGCGAGCGCTACGACATCACTCCCGATCTGCTTGTCACTGCGAAATCGCTGGGCGGCGGATTGCCGCTTGCGGCCGTCACCGGGCGTGCTGAAATCATGGATTCTCCAAACGTGGGCGGACTTGGCGGAACATTCGGGGGCAATCCTGTTTCGTGCGCTGCCGCGCTTGCCGTTATCGAAGCGATGGAGAAGGAAAACCTCTGCGCACGCGCTGAATTACTGGGCGAGCGATTCGTGGCGCGCGCCACGAATTGGCAGCGCCGCTGGCCCATTATCGGCGAAGTGCGCGGGATGGGTGCGATGCAGGCGATCGAACTGGTCACATCGCGCGAGACACGCGAGCCGGCGAAGCGTGAAACCGAACAAGTCGTGCGCTACTGCTACGAACATGGATTGCTGATGATTTCGGCCGGTACCTACGGGAATGTAGTTCGTCTCCTTGTGCCGCTGATTATTTCGGAAGCCGATTTCGACGAAGGGCTGGACGTTCTCGAAGCGGCGCTCGCAACCGTCAGCGAGGCGCACGCGGGCGCGGAGTCACGGCGAGCGTAGGCTATACTGGTCCTGGGGACACCTGAATGTCTGTTTCCGCCAAAATTCCCGTTAAGTCCTTTCCCTTTTTGCTCGACGGGGAATGGATCGCTGACGGGGCGCGACTTGAAGTCCGTTCTCCGTTCGACGGAAGTGCTGTCGGCGCGACGTACTGGGCCACCCGCGAACAGCTCGAGCGCGCCATCGCAGCTTCCGTACGCGCGTTCGAGAAAACGCGGCACATGGCCGCCTACGAGCGGCGGCAAATTCTTCGTGCGATTTCCGATGCGATCGCGACCCGCTAGGATGAATTCGCTCAACTCATTGCTCTGGAGGCGGGAAAACCAGTAAAAACCGCGCGCGCTGAGGTTGAGCGTGCGGTCTTCACGTTCGAAATCGCTGCGGACGAAAGTGTCCGCATCGGCGGCGAATGGATTCCAATGGATCTGCTGCCGTCAATGGTGGGGCGCACGGCAATCGTGCGGCGGTTTCCGCTTGGCCCGATCGCCGCGATAACGCCATTCAATTTCCCGTTGAATCTTGTGGCTCACAAGATTGCCCCGACGATTGCCGCTGGCTGCACGATGATTTTGAAGCCCGCGCCGAAGACGCCGTTGACGGCGCTTCTGCTTGGCGAGGTCGTCACAAATGCCGGATGGCCCGCGGGCGCGCTGAACATCCTCTCGCTTTCGAACGAAGATGCGCAGGTTCTTGTAGCAGACGATCGCCTGAAGCTTCTCACTTTCACGGGGAGCGGCGCTGTCGGCTGGGGATTGAAGCAAAAGGCGGGAAAGAAAAAAGTCGTCCTCGAGCTGGGCGGGAATGCGGCCGTCATCGTCCATGGCGACTCGGACGTAGAATACGCCGCGGAACGCTGTACTGTTGGCGGCTTTTCCTACGCCGGGCAGAGCTGTATTTCGGTGCAGCGGATCTTTGTTCAGCGAACTATTGAAGAGAAATTCACATCCGCCCTGCTGGCGAGAGTCGCGAAACTGAAAACTGGAAATCCCACCGACGAAAGCACCGATATAGGACCAATGATAAACGAGGACGCAGCCAAGCGCGCCGTCTCATGGATCGAGGAAGCGGTGTCGGCGGGCGCCAAACTTCTCGCGGGTGGAGAGAGGCGCGGTGCGGTGGTCGAGCCAACGGTCCTGACACATACGAAGCCGCAGATGCGCGTCAATTGTGACGAAGTGTTCGCTCCGCTGGTTGTGATCGAGCCATACGACAATTTCACGGACGCGCTGCGGCGAGTGAACGATTCTCCTTACGGCTTGCAGGCCGGGCTCTTTACTCGCGACGCCAAGCTCATATTTCAAGCGTACGAAACGCTGGAGGTCGGTGGCCTGATGGTCGGAGAAGTGTCGTCGTTCCGCGTCGATCACATGCCGTATGGAGGGATCAAGGATTCGGGCCTTGGTCGAGAAGGGTTGCGCTATTCGATTGAAGAAATGACCGAACCGAGGCTTCTCGTCCTCAACCTGCACTAGAGCCGGCGTTCGATGAATGCTCGACCCAGCACCGATGTGAATAAGATTAATCCGGAAACGTTTGGCAGAGTAAGGCGGAGGTCACCAGGGACATGAAATTGGTCACGTTTGAGACGGGACCGAATCAAGAACGAATCGGCGCGGTGGCATTGGATCAGAACCATATCGTCGATTTGAATCATGCGTATGCGCTGTATCTCCTAGAGGTGGAAGGAGGTCCAGCCTTCCAGCGGATCGCTGATGCACGTGTTCCCGCCGATATGCGCGGTTTATTTGAAGGCGGCGACGCGAGTCTCGATGCCGCGCGCGCGGCGTTGGCGCATGCCGTCGATCG
>DASPVY010000205.1:0-2071 GCA_035622115.1 Candidatus Acidiferrales bacterium | reverse complement strand
GTCAATCGGATCTCCACGGGCGCTGATCGACGAGTGCTCCGATTCGCAGATTCGCTGGCTCGAGCCCGCCGAGGTTTCCAATCTGGAATTTCACCGCCGCCCGGACGCCAACAAGGGCAATTTCGGCCATGCGCTCATCGTCGCAGGCTCCATCGGAAAGACGGGAGCCGCCGTCATGTCCGGCTGGGCCGCGCTTCGTGCCGGTGCCGGGCTCGCGACTGTCGCAACGCCGGAGCCGTGCCTTCCGATCGTCGCGGCACAAATCCCCGAAATCATGACGGAGCCGCTGGCCGCAACGCACGCCGGAACGATCAGCGCGACCGCGCTCGATCACGACTACTTCGCGAAGCTCCTTCACGGCAAGACAGTCTTGGCGATGGGCCCCGGCATCTCGACGCAGGCGGAAACTCAGGAATTTGTGCATCGGGTGGTTCGCGATACGCCGGCGCCGACGGTGCTCGATGCTGACGGAATCAATGCGTTCGCGGGACATCGCGCCGAGCTGGCCAAGCATCGTTGCTCCGAGCTCGTGCTGACGCCGCATCCTGGTGAAATGGCGCGCTTGATCGACTCGACGCCCGCTGACGTCCAGAAGCAACGAATCGAGATTGCGCAGACAGCCGCCGCGGGGTTCAAGGCCACGGTCGTGCTAAAAGGGCACCAGACCGTCATCGCCCGCCCCGACGGCTCGACGTGGATTAACTCGACCGGCAATCCCGGCATGGCGAAGGGTGGAACGGGCGACGTTCTGACGGGAATGCTGGCGGGAATTTTGGCGCAACACGGCCGGACGAATTGGACCGAAGCGGTGTGCCTCGCGGTCTATTTGCATGGGTTGGCGGGAGACCTGGCAGCGCGCGAGATCGGCGAAATCCCGCTGATGGCCACCGATGTCATTCGTGGGATTCCGCGCGCGTATGAGAACCTCCTCGCTGAGTTGCAACATGCTCGTACGTGAGTTGCTGACCCATTCGGCAGAGGAAACGATTCGCACGGGGAGGGAAATCGGCGCGAATTTGAAGGCGCCGGCGCTGCTTTTATTGCGCGGAGAACTCGGCGCGGGAAAGACCACCCTGACGAAGGGTTTGGTTTCAGGCCTCGGCGCCGCGCGCGAAGAGGACGTAACCAGTCCGACCTTCACGTTGATCCACAATTATCACAATAGCGTGCGCGTCTATCACATTGACTTGTATCGCGTGACGGATTTTCGCGATTTTGAAACGTTGGGTGTCGAAGATCTCTTCGCCGAGCCTGCGATTGTCATTATCGAATGGCCGGAGAAGGCCGCGCTGAGCGCCGCGTGGCCTGTGGTGGAAATTGAGCTCGAGCATGTGGATGAAAACAGCCGGCGGATTCGCGTGACGCAGAGCGAAGCCGGGCTCGGCCCCCTCTAGTCGCAAGCTGCGGCGCTCAGAGTTGTCGCCTCGAGGGCTCAGCGCCCCCAGCCTCTAATTTCCCGCAGCAGATCGGCAATCAGCGGCCACAAAAACACCAACAGCATCAGCACCGCCGCTGCCACGCGGAGGATCGGCATCATCGGCTGCGCTTTCGCATCGGGATCGTGCCGGGAGCAAAATCCGCTCACCAGCGCCGGGCGCGGGCAACGCCGTCCATTTCCCGCGATATAGAGGCAGCTGCCCGCGAACCTTGCGATTCCGCTTCCGCCATTAACCGGTTCGACCACTTTGGTTGCGCCTTCGTCTCATTCTGCTACATTGAAAATTTGATTGCTAGAAGCCACAAAAATGGCTGACGCGCCGATTGCACTCTCCGCGATGCATCCGGCTCGAATGAAACTCGAGCCTTACGTCGCCGAGCTGCGTCTACAGGCACTGACGCTCGGTGTTGACAACATCCATTTCGACGTTTTCTTGAGCCCCGGGTTCGTCGAGTTCACGCGCCGCTACCTCCTCGATGTGATCCGCCAGTTCGCCAACCTCAATTTATTCTGGGAGCACGGGCGCAAGTCCGCCATGCCCGAGACCGCGGCGTTCAAGCGCCAGCTTTCCGAGCTGTTGCAGATTTCGCTGACGCGCGCGAAATTCACGCAGAACATCGAAGTGGATCTGCT
>DASPVY010000204.1:0-5700 GCA_035622115.1 Candidatus Acidiferrales bacterium | reverse complement strand
GCAGCTTGGATTACAGTTTTTCAATCTGTTCAACCATTACAACTTTACCCTGCCGGTATCCGCCACTACCGACCCGCAGTTCGGGACGATTCAGGCAGGCGTGAATCCGCCGACCAGCATTCTCGGATCGTTCCTCGGCGGCGATGCGGCTCCACGGTTGATTCAGGTGAAGGCCCAGTTCGTGTTCTAAACCTATCCCCCGCTAACAGGGGCGTAGTAAAGGGCGGCTTCAAATTGAAGCCGCCCTTTTTCTTTTTGCGACCGATCGTTTTGGCGGCTGGATGTGCCGACCACGGAGCGCAAGCCGCCGGCGCGATGCGTGTGCTAGGATGGCTTGCAATGACCGCACAGCTCTTATCCTGCCTGGCACGCTGAGGATACTGTGCGCCTGCCTCCACGCGACGCCTTCCGCTCGGTGATCTTCGACTTCGATTTCACCCTGGCGGATTCGTCGAATGGCATCTTCGATTGCGTAAACACGGCGCTGGCGGCGATGGGAGTGCCTCCAGCGCGCCGCGATGACGTGAATGCGACGATCGGTCTGCCTTTGCGCGAAACGTTCACCAGGCTGACCGGGAGCGACGATGCCGCGCGCCAGGCTGAATTCGTTGCCAAGTTTCATTGCCGCGCCGACGAGGTGATGGTGGATTCGGCCGTACTCTACGAATTCGTTCCTGCAACGATAAAAGAAATTCGAAGGCAAGGCGTGTCGCTAGGGATGGCCACGACGAAACGGCGGGTGCACGTGGAGGCAATCCTGAAGCGTGATGGCCTGGCCGATGCATTCCACACGGTGATTGGCGGAAATGATGTCAGCAATCAGAAACCGCATCCGGAATCGCTCCTGGCGGGATTGAAGGGCTTGGGAGTGCCGCCGCGGGAGTGCGTCTATGTGGGCGACAGCATCGTGGATGCGGAGGCAGCGCGACGCGCAGAGATGCCGTTCGTGGCAGTGCTGACCGGCGTGACCAAGCGAGCCGCGTTTGATTCATTTGCGGCGAGAGAAATTTTGAACCACGCCGGCGAATTGCCCGCCTGGCTGGAAGCTGCGCGAAATCGATAATTCCAGGAAGCAAGTGAGGGGCTGAGGCAACGCGCTTACGGCGTTCCGGATTTGGATTTCGCGCCGGCCAATTTCTGCAAGGATTCCTCGTAAGGCGGATGGGCCACGCCGCGTTCCGTGATGATCGCGGAGATGAGATTCGCGGGCGTGACGTCGAAAGCCGGATGCGCGGCGGGCACGTCCGGGGCCACGCGGACGCCCGCGAGATGCGTCACTTCCTCCGCCGAGCGCTCTTCAATCGGAATGGCTTCGCCGGAGGGCAGCGAAATGTCGATGGTGGAAACCGGCGCGGCCACGTAGAACGGCACATTGTGGCGTCCAGCCAGGACGGCCATTGGATAGGTCCCAATTTTATTTGCCGTGTCGCCATTCCGCGCGATGCGATCCGCGCCGACGACCACGGCCTTCACGTTGCCGGTCTTCAGGAAATGACCGACCATGTTGTCGGTGATGAGCGTTAGCGGAATTCCACGCTCCCGCAGCTCCCAGGCCGTCAGCCGGGCGCCCTGCAAATAGGGCCGAGTTTCCGGGACGAAGACTTCGAGATGTTTCCCACGTTCCGTGGCCAGCCGAATGACGCCGAGGGCTGTGCCGATACCGCCGGTGGCTAGGCCGCCGGCATTGCACTGGGTCATAACGCGGCCGGATTGCGGCATCAATTCGGAGCCGAGCTTGCCGATGGCTTCGTCGGCAGCGCGGCGTTCCTGATGAAGCTCGAGCGCCTCGCGAACCATCGCCTGGCGAATGGCATCGACGCCGCCCGCGCCGTTGCGCTGCGCATCGCCGGCGGCGGCTTCGAAGGCTCGCTTGCAGCGATCAATCGCGCTGAAAAGATCCACGGCGGTGGGACGCGTGCGCGCAAGCGCGTCGCAGATCTGCGCGAACTCGGCGCGGAGCTCCTCGATATTTTTGGCCTTGGATTTTTGGACGCCGAGCGCCGCGCCCATGGCCGCGGCAATGCCGATCGCGGGCGCGCCGCGAATCACCATGTCGCGAATGGCGCCGGCGACGCCGCCATAGTCGGAATAGGTGTGATAGACGACTTCGCCCGGCAGGCGCCGCTGGTCAAGCATCACGACGCCCTCTTCCGACCAGCGAATTGGCTCGACTGCGCGCATCAAGTCCTCAGAATCCGAACGTGAGAAGCTCCAGTTTACCCGATTCGGCCAGTCTACTGGATTTCAAAGAATGGCGCACTTGGCTGCGAGATTTCCTCGCGAGACGCGGCCGGAAAAGTGTGCGAACCACCGCGTGAAAGCGAGACGCGTCAGTGGGCAAAAGGAATATTCCTCAATCCATGCGTCTGGATCACGGTGGTAATGAAAATGCAGCCGTTGTAGCTCAAATGCGTGAGGTAACTGGCGAGAACCGTCTTGCTTTTCGCGCGAACGAAGGTAAAGACGATTCCGACAAAAACGAGCAGAGAAGTTTGCGCCCAGGCGCCGGCCAGCTGCATCGCGTGCAAGAGTCCGAACAGAATTCCAGTGAGAATCACGGCAGCCGGGATGCCCAGTGAACGAGCCATGACCGGATAAATATACCCGCGAAAGATGGTTTCTTCGACGAGCGGCGCAATTGTAACCGCGAGAATCATCAGCAGAAGGACGCTGCGGCGATCCTGAAACATGAGCTCGATGGGCAGCGCGTGTTTGTGCCCGACGAGATTCGAGAGAAAATTTACGAGAACAGAAAGCGCGACGCCCGAGAAGATGCAATAACCTGCCACCTGCGCCGGGTTGAGGCCGAGCGACTCAAACGACCACCAACCGAGCGAGCGCCAGAACGGCCGGCCCACCAGCACGCGCGTCCGGAGATAGAGATAGCCGAGTTGGGCGATGGACGCGCAAAATGTGTTGAGTACCACGAAGAGCGCCAGCGACCGCGGCGAGTTCTGCAAATGCTGAATCGACATCCCGCGCGCCATAAATCCGGCGACGATGGCGACCGCGGAGATGAAATACGCGGCGAGAGTGACGAGGATGAATACAAAAATGTCGAACCAACCCCACGAGACGCGCAAATCCGGAGGAAACCTCTCGAAAGCCGGCGGTTGCGGAGGACCGGGCTGAGGCGTTCCTGAAGCGAGATTCGCGCCCTCGGGCGGAAGGCCGTTATCGAATGAGTCCATCGCTGCTATTTTCCCATCGGGCGGTCGGATTCCACCAGCGCCGCGGCAAGCAGCGGCATCAGGATTTCGTGATGGCCGGTGAGCGCGAAGCCCTGGGATTTCATCCCTTTTTTGCGGAAGCCGGTGGTCGGGCGCTTTACCACGTTTTGCGTGGGACGATAGTGCTGGATGAAATCGAAATTCGCGGTGGTGATCGGCGCGAGACGCACGCCCAGATTACGGACCACCGTTACCGCCTTCAGAAATACTTCGGGCAGAAGCACCGCTGAGCCCCAATTCAGATACACGCCGCCCGGATGCATTTCTTTCACGAGTGAACAAAAGAGGCGGAAATCGCGATGCGTCGAGGCGCCGAGCGCTTCCCCTGATGCGGAGCGGTGGATGTGGGGAACGTCGGTTCCAATCGCAAGATGCACAGTGATGGGAATTTTTGCCTGATACGCGTTGACGAGAACGCTGGCCTCCGGATGCCGGGCGCGAAGGCGCGGGCTATTGAGAAATTTTCCAGCGGCCTCGCCAAGCCCGATCTTGCTGCGCTGCGCGCCCACCGCGGCTTCGTTGAGGTAGAGTCCCGTTTCTTCCGACATTCCAAATTTGCCGCCGCCGAGCAGGGATTCAACGTCCTCCGAAGTGCCTCCGGCGAGCGCAATTTCAAAATCGTGGACGAGCGCCGCGCCATTCATGGCGATGCCGCTCACAAAGCCCCGCTTCATCAGATCGACCAGCAGCGGACCGAGGCCGACTTTGACGACGTGGCCGCCGATCCCCCACAAAATCGCTCTGCCGTCCCTGCGAGCAGCGAGAATCGCGCCCCGAATCCGCCGCAAATCTTCCGCGGCCAGAATGCGGGGCAGCGAATCCAGAAAATCCGCGAACGAACTGCCAGCGGCGTGCGGGCGCGCGAATTCTTCGACATGAACTTTACTCGGCCGGTCGGCGAGCGGATAGGTGCGCAGCTTCTGGAAGCTCAGCGGCTCGATTTCGTAAACGCTCATGGCTGTCGCAGCACTCTAACGGCAGGGGAGATGAAGTGCAAGGCGGGCGGAGCAGCCGCAGCTCAATTGCGTTTCTTGCCGGAGGCGGCGCGCGATTCCGCATTCCCATTGGAGCCGTTCGCGCCATTGGCACCGTTCTTTCCGTTGGGAATGCCAAGAGCACGCGCCAGCACCTGCCCCGTATAAGATTTTTTCACGCGCGCAACCTGCTCGGGCGTTCCCTGGGCGACGACGCGCCCGCCTTCCGCGCCGCCTTCAGGCCCGAGATCGATAATCCAGTCGGCTTGCTTAATGACGTCGAGATGGTGCTCGATGATGAGAACCGTATTGCCCAGGTCAACGAGCCGATTCAAGACGTCGAGAAGTTTTTTGACATCGTCGAAATGGAGTCCGGTCGTGGGTTCATCGAGAATGTAGAGGGTACGGCCGGTCTGGCGGCGAGAAAGCTCGCGAGCGAGCTTGGTGCGCTGCGCTTCGCCGCCTGAGAGCGTGGTGGCCGATTGCCCGAGCTGAACGTAGCCCAAGCCGACGTCCACCATGGTCTCGAGCTTCTGTTTGATCGCCGGAATATTTTCGAGAAGGTGGAGCGCTTCTTCGATAGGCATGTTGAGAATGTCGGAAATCGAATGGCCGTGGTAGCGCACCGCGAGAGTTTCCGAATTATAGCGCTGGCCGCGGCAGATTTCGCAGGTGACATACACATCGGGCAGAAAATTCATTTCGATGCGGCGCAGGCCATCGCCCTGGCACGCCTCGCAGCGGCCGCCTTTCACGTTGAAGCTAAAGCGACCGGGGCGATAGCCGCGCTCGCGCGAATCCGGGAGCATGGCGAAGAGTTCGCGGATGGGCGCGAAGACGCCGGTGTACGTCGCGGGATTCGAGCGCGGCGTGCGGCCGATGGGGGCCTGATCGATCTGAATCACCTTGTCGAGATGTTCGAGCCCGAGAATGGCGCCATACTCGCCCGGCTTTTCCATCGAGCGATACAGCTTGGCAGCGAGGGCTTTGTAGAGAATGTCGTTCACGAGCGTAGATTTTCCTGAGCCCGAGACGCCGGTGACGACGATCAGCTTTCCGAGCGGAAAGGCGACGTCAATATTTTTAAGATTGTTTGCGCGGGCGCCAACGACGGTCAGCGTGGCGTCGCCTGCCAGGCGGCGTGTCGCCGGCACGGGGATTTTGACCTGACCGGATAAATATTGTCCGGTCAACGAAGCTGGATTTTTTTCAATTTCGGAGGGGGAACCGCTGGCGACCAAATTGCCGCCCGCTTTGCCGGCGCCGGGTCCAAGATCGATCACGTAGTCGGCGCGGCGGACGGTTTCCTCGTCATGCTCGACGACGAGAACGGTGTTGCCGAGATCTCGCAGAGTCTCAAGAGTGCCGAGCAGGCGATCGTTGTCGCGCGCGTGGAGGCCGATGGAAGGCTCATCGAGAACGTAGAGCACGCCGCGAAGGCGCGAGCCGATTTGCGTCGCGAGCCGAATGCGCTGGGCTTCGCCGCCGGAAATCGT
>DASPVY010000203.1:0-9514 GCA_035622115.1 Candidatus Acidiferrales bacterium | reverse complement strand
CTTTGTCGCATCCGGTTTTTCCACAGAGATTTCGCTTTCGGAGAGCGGCCTCAACGATTCCAGTCGAGCGCGCCCTTCTTCCAGAGGTAAATGTATCCGGCCAGCAAAATTATAATGTAGAGCAGCATCTCGATGAAACCGAAGAGGCGCAAATCGCGGTAAATGAGCGCCCAGGGGTATAGGAAGATGGCCTCGATATCGAACAGGATGAACAGCAGCGCCACCACATAGAATTGCACGGAGAACGGCTCGCGGGCGTCTCCGGTCGGGCGAATTCCGCACTCGTAGGGCTGGTCCTTGGCGCGCGATCGGCGGTGGCGGCCGACCAGCACCGAGATGGTGAGAATCGCGCCGGAAATGCCCATGGCCGCAATCAGCATCAGGAGTAACGGGCCGTACGCGTCAAGGAGATTGCTGTTCATCGAACGCGATTCGCGCACTGTTATAATAACGGCGCGGGCGCGGGCCGGTCAATTGGCGATCGGGAAAAATCGTGACGTGAAACAGAGATGCGCGCCGCGAATGGGCAGGGCGAAGCGATGAGTGGCGGATTCAATACCAATGTGCAAGTCGGCGAACGAGTGTTTCACGTTCAGACCGAATTTCGCGGCCGTACACATGCGAAAATCGATACGGCAGTGTATTTCGAAGGGCTGGTAATTCATCGCCAATCCACGCCCTATGCCGACGGCGGGGCGACCGGGAATGACGCGGAGCGGCGGCAGGCCGTGGAGCAGCAGCATCGGGGAATGATCGAATCGCTGCGAACGGGATCGCTTCAGATTGACGAGAACGAGTTGTCGCGGATCGCCAAATCGCATACGGCGCGGGCGATCGCTGTGACGCTGCTGAATTCCAGCGCGTGGCTCTCCGGCGGCTTTGCGGATTTGAAGATCGCGGTGCACGACCGCAAACGCCACGGCGTCGCGGTGCCGGGAGCGCGCGTGGAAGCCGGTTTCGAGGGCGTCAACTCCGGCGAAATTCACCACGCCATAACCGATTCTGAAGGCCACGCGGGCATCCGGTTTGCGTTGCCGCCGGGAGGGATTGCGGGAGCGGCGCTGGTGATCCGCGCGATATCGCCGGCCGGGGAAGACGAGATTCGCTTTCAGTTGCGGGCAAAATCGAAGGCTCCGGCTACGAAATGAACGTCACGGTAAATGGGGAGTCGCGGGAAGTTCCCGAGGGCATGACGGTGGTATCGCTGCTGGAACATCTGGGCCTGAACGCGGGCCGCGTGGCGGTGGAACGCAATCGCGATGTCTTGCCGCGCGCGCGCTGGCAACAAACTCCAGTCGAAGCGGCGGACTGCTACGAGATCGTGCAGCTCGTCGGCGGCGGATAAAAGCTAGGCGAATCGAATCGCGGCGCCAGACCGAATCACATCATTCGAGCGAAAGCGCTAGAGTCCGTCGAGCAGGTGCCCGAGCTTTTGTTTTTTGGTGCGCAGGTAAGCGCGCGAACGGTGGCTCGATGGCGGCTGGCAGGGAATTCGTTCTTCGACTCGTATGCCGGCATCTTCGAGCTGCTTCACTTTGTCGGGGTTGTTCGAAAGCAGACGCACGCGCCGCGCGCCGAGCAACTTCAGGACTTCGGCTGAAAAGCCGTAATCGCGGGTATCCGCTGCGAATCCCAGCTTGCGATTGGCTTCGACTGTATCCATTCCAGCATCTTGCAGCTCGTAGGCCTTGAGCTTGTTCATCAGGCCAATCCCGCGGCCCTCCTGCGGAAGGTAGAGCAGGATGCCGTGCGGCGATTTACCGATTTTGGCCAGCGAATATTCAAGCTGCGCGCGGCAATCGCATCGTTCCGAAGCGAGGACGTCGCCCGTAAGGCATTGCGAGTGCACTCGAACGATTGGCAGCATCTTGCCATTTTTCCGGACGTTGCCCCGGATCACCGCGACGGCGGTTTCAGCGGGCTCGCGACCTTCGATGCCGAGAATTTCGAATTTCCCGTAGCGCGTGGGCAATTTGGCGCGCGCGACGATGCGGGGCTTTGCGGTTGAGCGTGTTTTGCGCATAGGAAATTCTCGATTATAGCAGGAGCGGCGGCACAGCACCGATTGAGCCGCCGTCCTTTACTTCGCGCGACGATTTGACCGACAATGCGATTGAATCGCGCCAAATCGCGCTGCCCAACGCCGCAAGCCGCGGCGGGCAATGCGTTAGAGCCATGGACATACTGACCTCCGGCAAGGATCTCGTCCTTGCCCTCGTTCTCAAGGTAGGCTGGGCGGCTTCATTGGCTGCTCTGCTGGTGCGCTTCGCCACGTTTCGAAAAATCCTGTTCAACGAGAATCGCGATTCGGATCAAAAGGTCCTGTTGCTCCTTTTTTTGACTCCGCCGCTGGCCTTCGGCGTGGTGATGCGGCTTCTGGGCTACAAATTTTTCGATCTGACGCTGGAAGGGTCCTTCCTGATGGGCTTACTCGGCGGACGCGTGGTCGGCTTGCTCGGCGGCTCGCTCATCAGCCTTCCGGCATTCGGCAATCACGAATGGCTATCGAGCCCCATGGCCGCGCTGGTCGGTTTATTTGCCGGCATGATTCGGCAGGCGATGCCCAGGAAAGAAGACATCTGGCATTTCGGCCCTTTTCTATTTCTGAATATCCCGAAATCCGTGGTCGATTTGGTGCGCCGAGGAAAGTTGAATTGGGCGATGCTGCCGCTGGGCACCTGCGCGCTGCTGGAGCTGGGCCGCGTGATGCTTCACCGCGCGGTTCCGTCGTCATGGCTCTTCGCGTTCGATTCGCCGAGTTGGCCTTATCTTCTGCTGGTCATTCTGTCCGCGGTGATGTCCGTGGCCATGCCCATCAAAATCTGGAACAACACGCGAATCGAAATGAACCTGGAGCAAAATCAGCAGCTTTTGCTGCGCGCGCGGATGGATGCGCTGAGCAGCCAGATCAACCCGCATTTCCTGTTCAATACGCTCAACACCGTCTCATCGCTGATTCGCTACGACCCGGACACGGCTCGCGTGGTGGTGTTGAAACTTTCGAATATTCTGCGGCGGCTGCTGCGAAAACACGAAACCTTCGTGCCCCTGCGCGACGAAATCAGCTTCATTGACGACTACCTCGATATCGAAGTGGTGCGCTTCGGCCGCGACAAGCTTCAAATCTTCAAGGAAATCGACGACCAGACGCTGGATGCTTTTGTCCCCAGCATGCTCCTGCAACCGATGATCGAAAATGCCATCAAGCACGGCCTGGCGCCGAAGCTCGAAGGCGGCCAGATTCACCTGCGCACGCGACGCGAAGATGGCAGGCTGATCATCGCCGTCGAAGACAACGGCCTGGGCATGCCGCAGGACCGCCTCACGGGCGTCTATGCGCTCGGCATCGGCATCAGCAACGTGCACGAGCGGCTCCGGCTGCTCTACGGGGACGAATTCCGAATGGACATTCGCAGTCGGGAAGGCGAGGGCACCCAGATTCACATCGAGATTCCCGATCTGATCAATACGCTGCCGGTGGCGACGTAAGTATCTCCAAAAAGCCGGCACCGGAACGGCCGCGGGGAGCGCGGGAGCGACGCTTGACAGCGGCCCAGCATTCCTGTAATTTCTGTATAGTCAGAAATGACAGAAGCCACAAAACCTGCGCTTTCCCCCGCCGCGGAAAAGTTCATCCTTCACTGGGGTGAAATGGGCACTCGCTGGGGCGTGAATCGCACCGTCGCCCAGGTGCATGCGCTGCTCTTCCTTTCGAAGCGGCCGCTCAACGCCGAAGAAATCTCCAAAACCTTGAGCGTGGCGCGCTCGAACGTCAGCACCAGCCTGCGCGAGCTGCTCGGCTGGCGAATCGTGCGCGTCGCACCCGTTCTCGGGGATCGCCGCCAGCATTTCGAATCCATGAAGGATCCGTGGGAGATGTTCCGCGTCATTCTGGAAGAGCGCAAGAAAAGGGAATTCGATCCCACGATTCAGGTGATTCGGGCCTGCCTGGCGGAATCGGAGAGGTCGGGTCCGGTGGACGCCCACGCTCGCGAACGCATGACTGAATTGCTGGAATTCATCGTCACCACGAGCGAGCTTTACGAAGAACTGCGGAAGCTGCCGCCGGTTGCGACGCGGCGCCTTCTGCGCGCGCGCGGCAAAATTCGAACGCTGTTTCGCAGCTAGGGAACGAGGCGGGCAAACCGCCAGTTTATTGATGCGTCATGATTTCTCTTATTTCAGAAATGACCGACAACAAAGGGCGCCGCGCCCGCCGCGGCTGGGTGTTCTTCGATGCCGACTGCGCCTTTTGCATGTCCATCGCTCGCCGCCTGCAGCCGGCTCTGGAAGCTCGCGGATTTGGCGTCGCCACGCTCCAGGACCCTCGCGCGCAAGCGCACTTGACCGTGCCTGCGGACGAGTTGCTCGACGAATTGCGCCTGCTGACGGAAGACGGCCGGCAGTTCGGCGGCGCCGACGCCATCGTTTTCATCGCGCGCCATGTTTGGTGGGGATGGCCGTTCTGGCTATTGGCGCAAATTCCGGGGATGCGGTTCATTCTGCGGACGGCCTACCGGAAGATCGCACAGCGCCGGCATTGCGCCGCGGCATCGTGCCCGCACCCCGGCGCGCACGCATGACGGCGTACCGTACAACCCCAGGAAGCGGTCCGTCTTAATGCCACGCCGCAGCGCAAATCGATGCCACGCTGATCAGTTGGCCGCACCATGTGCGCGCACGCATGACGACGAACCCTACAACCCCAGGAAGCGGTCCGTCTGAATGCCACGCCGCTGCGCAAATCGATGCGACGCTGATCAGCTGGCCACAGCATGCGCGCGAAACATGACGACGTACCCTACAACCCCCGGGGGGCGTACAATGCGCCGGAACACCCACGGAGGCTCGTGCAGATGGCTGCAGGCGAAAACGAGAGTGAAAGTTATTCCGCCATTATCCTGGTGATCGTGCTGATCGGCGTGGCAGCCTACATTTTGCTCTATGGCTTGCAGACGCTCATTTATTTCGATGTACGGCACTGGGGCTCTGCGAATCCGTGGCTCTATGAGACGCCGCGCACGCTGGCGATCACCGCCGCTCCCGCCGCGCCGACAACTCACCTGGAATTCTACAACTACGAGTGCGAAGCGCCCTGGAAGGGGCCTGCCAAAGTCAACGAGAGCCCGGACTACATCGACGCCAGGTTTCCCTCGGGCCCAACGGTGCGCGTGGAATTGCCCGAAGAGCAGGCGGATTCGCTGCAATCCTTCAAGGGCGAGACTCCCGATCAGCAGCAGCACATCGTCAACGTTTTCGGCACCCATCCTTTCGATTCGAATTTCGATTTATTCGCCGCCACGTACAGCGCATCGCCCGCGCAGGTGTCGCCATTCACGCCGCGTATTGACGCCGAACGCGTGAACACGCTCTTGATCTGGAAACTGACCTTGGACACCGAGCTTCCGGGCGGCACGTTTGAATTTGAAGCCGGCAAGCTTCGTGGATTGCAGTTCGGGGATCCCGACAAGTCGGCAACGGTGGTCCTGCGCGCGTTCAACGAACATGACCGTCAATTCAAAATTCTACTCACGCGCACGACGGCGGGCTCGAAACTTACGCAAGGGGATATCAATCAGCTGATTGCGTCGCTGAAGCCGATTCCGCTGCCGGGGCAGTAGCGGCGAATCGCTCTAGGCTCGGGCCGTCGCCGCGGTTTCGATCACCGTGCGGTAATAATCTTCGTAGTGGGGGATTACGTCGTTCGCGCAGTAATTCTTGCGCGCGTTGATTCTCGCGAGTTGGCCCATTTCCCGCCCGCGGTCGCTCCGCGTGAGAATTTCGAGCGCGTATTTCCCGGCGGCCGCGACATCGCGAGGCGCGACGAGGTAGCCGTCTACGCCGTTGGTCACCACTTCCGGCAAGCCTCCGACATTCGTGGCGATCACCGGCACTTCGCAGGCCATGGCCTCGAGTGCCGCGAGCCCGAACGATTCAAGATCGCTCGGCAGCAGAAACAGGTCGGCTGCTCCCAGCTTCTGCTGCACGTTGTCCTGCTTTCCCAGAAATATGACGTCGCTCGAAATCTTTTTCTTTCGCGCCAGATGTTCCGCCGCTCCGCGGTCGGGCCCATCGCCGATCATCACGAGCTTCGCGGGTATTTTCGCGCGCACGATCGCGAATATTTCCACGACATCCGTCACCCGTTTTACCGGACGGAAATTAGAAAGGTGCATCAAAATCGGCTCGCCGTTTGGAGCCCACTGCGCGCGAAGGGGCGAATCGCCGCAGCGGCAGTACAAATCGCAATTCACGAAGTTCGGGATCATCTCGATGGGGCGTCGAATATCAAATTCCTTGATCGTCCGGTCCTTGAGGTAGTTTGAAATGGCGGTAACGCCATCGCTCTGTTCGATCGAAAAGCGCGTGATCGGAAGGTAGCTGCGGTCGCTGCCCACGAGGGTGATGTCGGTTCCGTGCAACGTGGTTATGAAGGGAAGCCTTCGCGGCAGCGCCATTGATCGGGCCAACAGCGCGCTGACCGAGTGGGGAATTGCGTAATGAACGTGCAGGACATCGAGCTTCGCTTCTTCGGCGACTTCGAACATTTTCACCGCGAGCGACAGCGTGTAAGGCGGATGGTCAAAGAGCGGGTAGGTGGTGACTTCCACTTCGTGAAAGAAAATGTGCTCGTTCGCGGTACTCAAGCGAATCGGCATCGCGTAGCTGATGAAATGAACGTCGTGGCCGCGCGCGGCAAGCTCAATCCCCAGTTCGGTGGCCACAACCCCGGAGCCGCCGTACGTCGGGTAGCAGGTAATCCCAATTTTCATTCTGGCCTCACTCTATTTCCGGGCAACGCGCGCTATCGGCGACGGAGCGTGAGAGGCGCCCGCTTGCGGCCTTCAACTTCGGATGCTAGATTGGCCACTCTTCGACGCTTGGGATTAGACGCCCGGAACAGGGAAACGATGCTTTCATTCGCTCGCGAAATGTCCGTCACGCCGCGCGAGCCGCGACGCCCTGAACGCCATTTTGCGGCACATTGACCCATGCCTCAGACCAAAGAATCGTTGCAACTAATGGCGGCACATGAACTCGCCGAGCGGCTCCATACCACCGACATCGCGCGCCAATTCGGTTTCCGCCTTCGGGAAGTAGGGCCGTCGTCGCTGGGGCTCTCGATGCGCATCGCCCGGCGTCATCTGCAGGTTCATGGCGTGGTCCACGGCGGCGTTCTTGCCGCGCTAGCTGACACCGCGGGCGGCCTGGCCGTCTATTTGTGCTTGCCGGCAGGCTCGCGCGTCGCAACCATCGAGATGAAGATCAATTATCTTGAAGCCGTCGAGCGCGGCGAAGTGACGGCCGATGCTCGCGTCATTCGCCTCGGCAAGAATATCGGCGTAGTGGATTGCAACATCACCGACGATGCTGGCCGTCTGGCGGGGAAGGCCTTAATGACCTTCGCCATAATTTCGCGAGGCCGCAAAAGAAAAGGCCGGCAACGTTAGTGCCGGCCTTCGGAGCGACAAACTCCCCGTCGAATTCTCGTCCCGTCGCTAATTTTCGTTATTGGGTATGTCCGTTACCATTTCCCCCCTGAGCGGCATCGTCGCCGTCCTTGAAGAGATATTTGATGGCGTGCTTGTAAATCATCAGGTTCGGGCTCCCGAATCGGGTCAGCTTGATGCAATCCCGGTCATACCATTCCACCGTGCCGTGCAGCACTTCTCCGTCGGTAAGCACGACGGAGACAGGCGTGTGCGACTGCATCTGTTTGACGTAGTAAAAATTCTCCGCGAACGTCTGGTCGGGCGGCGCGGGCTTCTTCCGCGGCTGCGGCTGTTGCGGCTGCGGCCCATGATTTGGGCGCTGCTGTGGATACTGTTCTTTCACTTCGGTCAAAGTTGACCGGAAAAGCTTCCGGTTTACCATGGCTGCTCCTTCTGAGCTTAGTTGCTTTGATTCCTGGATTTCAGTTTTGGTTTCAGAAGAGCGCAAGAAATTCACACTGCGAGTCGCGACGCGCTCAGTCTCAGTGCGAAGCCATCGACACCGCAACGGCCTCGAGACCCAGTTGCCGGCCCACATTGCGCCGCAAGCGGCTCGACAACACGTCAAACCCGACAACGGACCGAGTGACCCATCCGAGATCGATCTTCTTGCCGAGGGCTTCCAACTCCCGCCTCAGGTCTGGGTTCCGCAGCGAGGGCTGGTTCGAATTGACGGAAAATTCGAGCAGGTCTGTCAACAGACTATAGAACAGGTCGATGATGTTTTCAAACGATTCCTTCTCTTGCTTGGCGAGCTGCGCGGTGGCGGTGAAAATCTCGCCGTAGCGGCGGCCCTCGACCGAGAGCTCGATCAAGCGCAATATTTGCCGCCGCAATCGCGTCGATTCCTCGAGATCGAGTTCCAGCGCCGCGCCCGGGCTCCCGTTCGCCAGCTGAGCGGCAAGTTTGCGCTGGGCGGCGCTCTCCGTCGTGCGCTTTCCGAGAAACGCCTCGATTTGTTCCGCCTCCACCGGAGCGAAATGAAATTGCAAGCAGCGCGAACGAATGGTGGGCAGCAACGCGTCGGGCCGCGACGCGATGAGAACCAGGGTTGCCGACTCGGGCGGTTCTTCGAGAATCTTGAGAAAAATATCAGCATCGTTCCATCGCATCGAGTCCGCGCCATCGAGAATGAACACTCTGCGGCGCGCTTGCGGTTTAAAATATGCGGCGCGCCGCACAGCTCGCAACTGGCCGACGCGAATCATCGGCCGCGCCACGGGCGTCTTCAGCCGCACCGGATCGGGAACGATGGCCCACACGTCCGGATGCGTTTCAATCAGCAGCGGCACTCGTTCAACCGTTGCGGCGTCCGGGCTTTCCCCGCGCTCCATCAGCCCGCGCTCGATTAATGAGTCGAGCTCCGCGAGACGCGCGATCCGTACGCACGCATCGCACTCGCCGCAGAAATCGTCCTTCAGCCGCTCGCAATTCGAGGCCTGCGCAAACATCCGCGCCAACGTGAATTTCCCGATTCCACGCGGCCCGGTGAAAAGCAGCGCGTTGGGCACGCGATCCTGGCCCAGCATGGCCCGCAGCGCGGCGACGATACGCTCATTGCCGATAAATTGATCGAAGCCCATGGTTTCCCAGTTCAGACGTGCGCGGCCGGCACGCGCGAATCAATCGCGGCGAGAACGTCCGCATGAATTTCGTCGGGCGGCCGCATCGCGCCGGTCTTTTCATCGAAGCATTCGATTTGCACCCAGTTTGGCGCGCGCGCCAGCGAATCGTAGACCTCGGCTGCATCCGCGAGGTGAGCGAGATTCGACTCCAAAATGTCGCGGGAGAGCTTGGTGTACTCGCGCGCGCCCTTCGCGCCGATTTGCGCGTGCGCGGCCTCTGCCGGGACGCGCAGGTAAATCACCGCGTCTTCCGCGGGAAGCTTGTAAATCTCGTACTCCAGGCGCTTGATCCATCGCACGAAAGCCCCGCGCTTCTGGCGCGGCGCGCGCGCGGCCTGATGCGCCAGATTCGATGCGATGTAACGGTCCGCCAGAAGCGTCTTGCCGGACGCCAGA
>DASPVY010000202.1:0-3379 GCA_035622115.1 Candidatus Acidiferrales bacterium | reverse complement strand
TGATCCGACGGCGCTCACGCCCGGAAGCGCGGCCAAGCGCTCGCGCAATTGCCGGCTGAAAATTACCGTGCGCTCCGGCGAGTAGCCTCCGAGCTGGGGCG
Source organism: Candidatus Acidiferrales bacterium (assembly GCA_035622115.1). Lineage (GTDB taxonomy): Bacteria > Acidobacteriota > Terriglobia > Acidiferrales > UBA7541 > Palsa-147. Next base: position 3,278 of record DASPVY010000202.1, on the reverse strand, counting down.
AAACCGTGAATGCGACAAGATGATCCGCCCGCAGACCGAGATTTACGCCGCGCAAATTCCAAAGCGTCCGCGCGAAAAATCCGGCACCCGCGAGGAGCAAAACTGTAAACGCGACCTGCGTGGCCACCAGCCCTTTGCGGAACCGCACGTGCGACATTGCCACCGATGCCGTGGAACCCTGATCTTTCAGCGATTGCGACACGTCCGTTTGCGTCACGCGCCATGCGGGAATGAGCCCGAAGATGATTCCGGAGAGCATGGTGGCCCCCAGCGCGAAGGCCAAAACGCTCAGGTCCAGCTGCGCAGTGAGACCTTCGATTTGTGCTCCTGCTCGCAGCACGCGAACCAGAGCGTCGAGCATCCACGACGCAATTACCAAACCGATAGCGCCGCCGGCAAACGCGCAGATCAAACTTTCGGCAAGAAGTTGACGAATCATCCGCCAACGGCTCGCGCCCATGGCGACGCGAATCGCGAATTCGCGGTAACGCGCTGTCCCTCGCGCCAGAAGCAGATTGGCTATGTTTGCGCATGCAAGGACCAGGACGAGCAACACCAGAATCATCAGCGCGCGCAGCGGCGTTCCGGCATCCCGCTGGAGCGATTGGTGCCCTTGACCGCCCGGAGCGAGGATGAGGTTCTTGGCCAGGAACTCTTTTCGTTCTTGCGCGGTCCAATCCTTGATGGTCGCGAGCTGCTCTTCGAGAAGAGGTTTGTAGATGACGTTCAGGCCCGTTTGCGCCTGCCCCTGCGTCATCGCAGGCTTGAGCCGCCCAAACACTTCCAACCAGCGATCGTTCCAGTCGTCGAGTCCATTCCAATTCGGCGTCATTTGCGCCTTCATCATCAACGGCACAAAAATTTGCGCCACTTGTCCCATTTGCACGCCGCTAAATCCTGGGTGAGCGACTCCGACGACGGTCAACGCCGTGTTATCAACCAAAATTGTCTGGTTCAAGATTCCCGGATCGCCACCGAAGCGGCTCAGCCAGTACCCGTAGCTCAGCACCACGACGGGCTGCGCGCCGGGAGTGTCGTCGTCTTCAAGACTGAACACTCGACCCAGGGCCGGCGGCACACCGAGCATTTGGAAATAATTTCCGGAAACGAGATCGCCTTGCGCTTTTTCGGCGTCGTTGCGGTAAGTGACGCTGGCGGTAAACGGATAGCGCGCGATCATACCGGCCGTCACGGAATCGTGCTCGCGCAGGCCCTTGTACATCGGGAACGCGAACGATTCCGAGTCGTCGCCATCGCTCCAAGTGTGCCCATTGCTTGGTCCGGGATTGCGAAGCACGACTAATTCGCCCGAATTCTTGACAGGCAAATGACCAAGGAGGACTTGATGAAATACGGAAAAAATCGCTGTGTTCGCGCCAACTCCGAGCGCGAGTGTGAGGATCGCGGCGGCGGCGAAACCGGGGCTGCGCCGTAGGCTGCGAAGTCCAAATCTCAGATCTTGCCAGAGGGTATCCATCGCCACTCCGTTCGTGATTTCGGTTGCCGAGAGCTACAAGCGGGACTAGGCAGACCAATTCCTCATGGACCGGTTGAGGCAGTTCTCATGCCACCAGGAGGTTTGACCTAACTATCTGAGAGCGAGGAAGTTACCTGACCGATGGGCTTTGCTGACAGGGGCGAATTGCCCGCTTCCGGGATAGCAGCTTGCGAAACCGGACACACGCGACGGGAGGTTACTTCGACTTTTCGACTTCTTCGGTGAGCGCGGGAACGATCTCGAACAGATCACCGACGATTCCGTAGTCCGCAACTTCGAAAATCGGCGCGTTCTGATCTTTGTTGACCGCGACGATCGTACGTGCGCCTTTCATGCCGACGACGTGCTGAATCGCGCCGCTGATGCCCAGCGCCAGATACAATTTCGGCGCGACCGTTTGACCCGAGCTGCCGATCTGACGCTCCATGGGCAGCCAGCCTTCATCGCAAATGGGACGCGAGGCCGCCAGCTCGGCGCCGAGCGCTTTCGCCAGCTTTTCGGCCAAGGGAATATTTTCCGGCGCCTTGATGCCGCGTCCAATGGCCACGAGCAGGGGCGCCTGGCTCAGGTCCACGGCTTGCTTGGCTTCGCGGAAAAGCTCGAGCGGCGTGGTGCGAATCTGCTCGGCCTTCAGATCCACACGCGGGGTTTTCACGGGCGCACTGTCGCCTTGCCGCCTGGCCGCCTGGTCTCCACGAAACGCGCCCGCTTGGAACGAGGCGATCCACGGCGGGTCGCCTTCAAAAACCACATCGGCCGCGGTGCGCCCTTGAAACATTTGCCGGACAAAAATGAGTTTGCCGTTTTCGTGACGATAGCCGATGCAATCGCCAATCATGCCTTTTCCAAGCGACGCCGCAAGCTTGGGCGCAAAATCGCGAACCTGATAGGTGTGCGGAAGCAACACGAGATCCGGTTTCACAGCTGCGACGATCTGGCGCAGCGCGAGCGTGAAACCATCGGGCGTGTACTTCTCCAGAAGATCGTGTTCGACGAGTAAAACTTCGTCCAGTTGAAATCCGGCAAGTTCATTCGCCAGTGCCGCGACGCCTTTGCCGATCACCACACCTGTAAGCGTCCCGCCCGTCTGCTTGGCGATTTGCTGGGCCGCGGCAAGCGTTTCGAAGCTCGTGTTGTTCCATTTGCCTTCGCGTTGTTCGGTGATCAGCAGTATTTTCATGAGCGTTATTGCCGGCGGCTCTTACAGCACACGCGCTTCATGCTTCAACTTTTCGATCAGCTTCGCCGCGATTTCCTTCGGCGCGCCAGTGATGAATTCGGTCTTCTTCGTTTTCTGCGGAACGTAAATTTTTTGCACGCGCTGCGTCAGCGCGTCCGGCACCCCGAGCGACGCACGCGGCACCACGGCAATTTCCTTCTTCTTCGCCGCCATGATGCCTTTCAGCGTCGCGTAACGCGGCTTGTTGATGCCGGATTGAATCGAAAGCACGGCGGGCAACGGCAACTCGACCCATTGGAACCAGCCCGCTTCCAGTTCGCGCTTCAGTTTCATCTGGCCGCCGGCGACTTCGATTTGCATGATGATTGTGGCGTGGGGAAGCCCGAGCAATTCGGCGAGCAGGACCCCCGTTTGGCCAAAACCTTGATCGTCGCTTTGCAAGCCCGTCAGGATGAGATCGAATTTTTCGTTTTCGATCGCCTTGGCAATGGAACGCGCCGAGCCGAGCGGATCGAGCTTCCAGAATTGGTCGTCCACGATGTGAATACCGCGTTCGGCGCCTTTGGCCAGCGCTTCCTTGATCGTTTGCTTGACGCGATC
>DASPVY010000201.1:0-3948 GCA_035622115.1 Candidatus Acidiferrales bacterium | reverse complement strand
ATCAACTGAAGTTCTGGGATCAAACTGAACGTCAGGCATCGACTGCATTGACACCGCAGCGCCAAACCAATTAGGCTGGCGGCTCGTCGCGCGTACCCGTCGCGCCCCGCCAATGATTCCACTTCGCAATCACCCTCATCTTTTCGAGATCAATGCGTGGGCATGGCTCGAACAACTTTCGCGCGGCGCTGGGCGACGTGTGACGCTCGCGGATGTTCCGGATTCGGAGTGGGAGAGTCTCGCGCAGCTGGGCTTCGATCTCATCTGGTTGATGGGAGTGTGGGAGCGCAGCCCGGAATCGCAGCGGGAGTTTTTCGCCGGGACAGCTTCTTTGCCCGAATTCCAAAGGGCGTTCCCCGGCACTACGATCAACGACGTTGCCGGATCGCCCTATTCGATTCACGCCTACAGCCCCGATGCGCGCATCGGCGATTGGAACGCGCTCGACACTGTTCGCGAAAAATTGCACGCGCGGGGCATGCGCCTGCTGCTCGATTTTGTTCCGAACCACCTGGCGGTCGATCACGCCTGGACACGCGAGCATCCTGAATATTTCGTTCAGGGAACTCCGGAAGACTGGCAGCGCGATCCCGCGGGTTTCTTCCGCGTGGAGACTCCGGCTGGCTTGCGCGTGCTGGCGCACGGGAAGGATCCTTACTTCCCAGCCTGGAGCGACGTCGCCCAATTGAACTACTTCAATCCGGAATTGCGCGCCGCGATGATCGGGAAACTGCGCGAAATTTGCAACCACTGCGACGGCGTTCGCTGCGATATGGCCATGCTCGTTCTGAACGATATTTTCGCTCAAACGTGGGCCGGGCGACTCGGAGGTGCTGCGGCACCGGCACAAGAATTTTGGCAGGAAGTGCGCGCCGCGTTGCCCGAAACGATTCTACTTGCCGAAGCCTATTGGAACACCGAGCAGCGGCTGATCGATCTTGGCTTCAACTTCGTGTATGACAAAGGCTTCTACGACGCGCTGCGGGCCGGCCACGCGGAAGAAATCCGTTCGCGCCTCGCCGCCGATCTCGATTATCAAAGGCATATGGCGCGATTTCTTGAAAATCATGATGAAGATCGCGCGGCCGTGGCCTTCGGGCCGGATCGTCTGCGCGCCGCCGCCACGATCGTCGCTACGGCTCCCAGCCTGTGTTTTTACCATGAAGGCCAGCTCGAGGGCCGCCGGGTTCATTTTCCAATTCAGCTCACTCACTTCGCTGACGAAGCTGTGGACAACGCGATTCATGCTTTCTATCACGGTATTTTGCAAATCACGCGCGACGATATTTTCCATTCGGGCGCGTTTCGGCTGCTCAGCGCCGAATCCGTCGGCGATTCTCTGAACGCCGGGTTGATTGTCTACGATTGGCAGAACCAAAAGAGCTGGAAGCTGGTCGTCGTGAACCTTTCGGCTGGCGGCGCGCAGGGTCGCATACGTCTGGGAGAGCGCATCGCGCCCGGGCGGCCGTACATGCTCGCCGACATTCTGAACAACAAGCGCTACGTCCGCGGCGCCGGCGAACTGCTCGATCCCGGCCTATACGTGCGGCTCGAACCCTTTGAAGCCGACATCTTTGACATCACACCGGCATGATTCCCGCGCGTCGCGGCTCAAGCGAGAACAGATTGATATGGAAAGTTTCAGCGCGATTCGCGGAACAGGACGACGTCGGATTCCGTCCGGAAACTGAGCACGCCCACGGTCTTGCCGTCGGGCGACCATCGCAATGCGGAGATGGAGTTCGATTTGAAATTCGTGATTTGACGACCCGCCGAACCATCGAGAGCCTGGAGCCAAAGGTTGTCCACACCATTTTGAGCAATCGAATAGACAAGAGCCTTGCCGTCGGGAGTGAATCTCAAGCCAAACGCAGAAATCGCCGGATTGGGGACGAGAAAACGCAATTGTGGGTGCTGCCCCGCGTCAAGCGGAATCAATGCTAGGGTGGTAACCGGTGAGCCGGACACGGCCGAATCCACCAGGGCAACTAGCCACTTCCCGTCCGGGGACAAATCGAAATTGGCGCCCGAGATGATCGCCTGAGGGAGCGGAGTCCCCGGAATGGTTTCGGCGGCACCCCCATCGATGGGCACGCGCTTGATTTCAAAAGTGCCTTGGACGAGGTAATAAGCCCATTTCGAATCGCGAGAACATTCGGGGCTGCCGTCGAAGCGCCCGGTGGACAGTTGTTTGAGATTTGTGCCGTCTGTGTTGACTCGCCAAATATTTGTGCCCGTTCCGCCGCCCTGGTTGATTAACGAAAGAAGTAGAGCGCGTCCATCGGGACACGCGCTCAAGCTATTAGCCACCGCATTGTTCACCAGCGAAGTCCTGTTGCCTCCGTCGGAAGAAACCCGCACAAGGTGATTGTCTTCGGAGACGTAAAATCCGTCGTTACCGGCCCAAGCGAAATTCATCAGCCCTTTTTGTTGCTGCGGGATTATCGGATTCGGCTGATTCGCGCCTGTGCCGGCGGCGGGAATCGCATACAGCGAATACAATCTCTTCGACTGAACCGTTGCAATTGTTTTTGCGTCCGCCGAAAGGCTCAGCGCGACGTAACTGTTTGTGTCCTTGGTGATGACGTGAAACTCTCCGCTGGGATAGGGGACGAATCCGATTTGATTGTGATTCGGACCCAAGCCCATGTCCTGATACTGGACGAAAAGGCCGCTTCCATCGGACATCCAGACTGGTTTCAGGAAGAAGAAACCCTGGCGACCCAGAAGGTCCTGGGCCTTGCCGGCGGCAAGATCGAAGGTCTGCATGGGCCCCAACCCGCGCTGGCCGTGCGTTGTGGCAATCCGCTTGCCATCCGGCGACCATGCCAGATAACTATGTGATTCGGCGGCCGGTCCTCCGGCGATCATTTTTTCATCGGCGCCGTCCGCGTTGGCCGTCAGGATTTGGTATTTGCCGACGTCGGGATCGTTGTCGCGCTCGTACGCGATGTGTTTGCTGTCGGGTGAAATTGTGATGGCAGAGTCAACGTCGCGCGCGACGATTTCCGGATTGCCGCCGAGTTCGGGCGCGCGGTACACATCCCACAAATCTTGGGCGGACGTCCGCGTCTTACGAAAATAAAAATAATTTCCGTCGGGAGAAAATTCGAAATCTCTATAGTTCGCGTCCGCCGGCGCAACGATTTGCGTGTCGCTGTTCGTCGGAATATGACGCAACCAGATACTCGTTTTGCCGGCATCCTGGACTTCGCTCAGGATGTATTTGCCGTCGGGCGAAATGGCGGCGGCCTGGGATTTGCCATTGTCGGTGATCTGAGTGACGGAGTAATTCTGAAAAGGAATCGCTGCTTTTCGCCCGAGCAACGAGTAAACGCCGTAAGCGGCCGCCGCCAGCACGATCAGCGCGACGATTCCGCCGGCCGTCAGGCCCAATTTGTGCTGCTTGGCTGCCGCGGCAACAACGGAACTTCCGGAAGCGTGCGACGCTACGGATGGCGCTGAGCCCGAAGCAACTGCGCCTGAATCGCGGGCTACGGGCTGCGCGCCGCTTTGCACTGCGGACTGTGCCGCGAGCCGCGCGGAGGATGACGACGCCGATTGAATTGGATGAGTTCCGCTCGCGATCCCCGACGCCGCGTCGCGTTTCAGCCGTTGCAAATCGGTGCGCATGTCGGCGGCGTGCTGGTAGCGCAGCTGCGGATCTTTTTCGAGCGCCTTCTCGATAATTTCTTCCATTTTCGGGGGAAGGTCGGGATTAAGGCGTATTGCCGGCGCCGGCGCTCGGCTGAGGATTGCTTCGAAGATTACCGGCGCGCTTTCGCCGCGAAACGGCAATACGCCGGATGCCATTTCGTAGAGCACCGTCCCGAACGAGAAAATATCTGAACGCGCGTCGAGCTCGCGGGCCCGCGCTTGCTCCGGCGACATGTACGCGACGGTCCCCAGCGTGCTTCCGGGGCTCGTCAGGTGTTCCGCAGACACGCC
>DASPVY010000200.1:0-11417 GCA_035622115.1 Candidatus Acidiferrales bacterium | reverse complement strand
AGATGACTCAGCAATGCGTAAAAGCGCTGGCCCATCCAGCTCCAGGAAGGTCGCACCTCAAATTTTATAATCAGAATTCCTGTGGGGGTGAGAAGCTGCTGCGCCTCGCGGAAGGATTCTTCGGTGTAAACATAATTGTCGATGCGCGTATTGCTATAACCCGAGATTTGCGTATGGGAATCGAGCAAAGCAAAAACGATCACATCATATCTCTGCGCGGACCGTCGCAGATAGGCACGAGCATCATTCACAATGACGTGCACTTTCGGCGAATCATACGGATGCTCCGGATGCAGGCGCTTGCCGATGGAATAGATCACCGGATCGATTTCCACCGCATCCACGTCCAGCGCGCCGTTGCGCAAGGCAGCAGCGACGTCGTTGCCTGCGCCGGAACCCACAATCAGAACTCGGTCCATCCGTTTGGCAAATCGCAAGGGAGTGTCGTACGAATTGTCCTCATAACGTCTGGCCAGGTCAGGGTGCTGATCGAGAAACTCCGGAGTCAAATTCGCGATCGTCATGTATCCGGTGTTGTTGACGTGAATCTCGTACTCGTGGTTTTTGAAATCCAGGACCTCTAGCTTCTGATACGGCGACCAGTAAATCTCCTTCGAGCTGCTGCGCACAGTATGCAAGAGCAGTAGCGATCCCAGTAGAAATAGAACGCTGGTGAGCCTGATCGCTCGGGCGCGGTTGCGTACCAACAGAAACATCAAAAATGCCAGCCCGAACCACAACTCCGGCGGAAATCGGAGAAAACCCATTGCCGCAAATAACCAGATGCCCGCAACACTGCCAAGCAGATTGATCGAATACGCCATAACCGGATCCCGCGCGGAATCCAAATAGGCTCCGACCCATTGGCCCGATGGAATCATGGTCGCAATAATGAGTATCAGGAACGCAGTAATAACGATCGCCGAGAAGAAAAATAGGGGAAGCGACACGTCTGCCTCGGAAACATTTCTCGTCCAGATCGACGCGTCGTGCGAAAACCCCAGCCCCCAGGAGATGCTCTCCAATATCGACTTCCAGAACTTGAACGGAAGCTCGACCCCTATAATGAGCAGACCCAACGCAATCGGATCAAATATGGTGGATTTGTTTTTCTTGGATTGATAGCAGCCGATGCCGAACCCGAGGAAACAAGCAATCAGCGCCAAATTCTGAAAGTAGGCGAATACCCGGACTTCTGTTCCAATCCACCGAATCAGAAGAATTTCTGTGTAAAGACAGGCAAAACTGACAAGAAACAATGGCGCGAGAATGCGTTGCCCTGGCGGGTCCTCGAGTGAAAATGGCTTGATGATTCGACGGATCGCTATTTCCAAACTGCGGCCTTCGCTGACGCCATGTTGATTCGATGACCCCATCAATACTGTCGACGATCGGAAATCTTCCTGAATCTCCTACGCGCGCCAAATGTAAATGAAGAACAACATCATTGTCTCACTAACGCCGCGACGACGCCGTTGCGTTGTCCAAAGATGACATGTTTCCTGACGGTGGTGTCGGTCGAAACCTTGCAATCGCATCAAAGGGTTGAGTCTAGGATTCCCGCAAGCGGCATTCTGGCATCGCAAACCTTGTTCCGTTGTTGCCGCTTCGAGCGAGGCCAGCCTGATTGTGTCTTCCTTTTTCTAACCTTTCCGGTGAATCTAACCACTAAATTCACAATTCCTCGGCAGGTCCAATTTTCGAAGTAGCGGAGATTGCGATTTGAGAAAGGCCTCTATCGAAACGAATTCTTCCACCAGGAAGAAAGTCATCTATTTCTTGATTCTGCCCGCAGCGCTGTTCTTCGCGCTCGCCGGGCCGCTGGTGCTTTTCGGAATCGGCACGGAATCTGATTTCATTCAGTTCTATGCGGCTGGCCGGATTCTCCGAGGACATCATGCCGAGAACATCTACGACTATTCAAGAGAACGCGAAGTACAACTGCAGTTTACGAATCACACTCAACCAATGGTCTACAACCATCCGCCATTTGAGGCGATACTTTTTCTGCCTCTGAGTTATCTCCCATTTCGCGCCGCGTTTCTTGCATGGACGTACGCCTGCCTGTTTCTCTTTGGCGCTGCAATGTACGCCGTCCGCGATTACATCGAAGAACTCCATTTCTCTGAATTCCTGCTTGGTTTGTCCTTCTTGTTTTTTCCCTTCCTCGCGGCTCTTCTGCAAGGTCAGGATTCGATGCTCGTGCTTTTCTCATACGCTCTTGCCTATCGAGCGCTCAAGAGGGGCCATGAATTCAAGGCGGGCCTGATCCTTTCGATCGTGGCCATAAAACCTCAGCTTCTGCTTCCTTTCTTAGCCCTTTCGGTTCTTGGCGTGTCTCGCAGATTTGCGGCCGGTCTGGCCGCGGGTTGCATCGCGCTGGTGACGTTGTCGTTGGCCTTGGTTGGAGGAGCGTCCACCCTCGGATATATCGCCCTGCTCATCAATATGAATTCGGTTGCGGGTCAGCACACCTTTCATATCACTCCGTCGGCCATGCCGAACCTTCGCGGCATCGCTTTTTGCCTTCTGTCGTCAATCTTGCAACCAATGCCGTTGAATATCCTGATAATCCTCCTCACCGTCAGCCTGATTGTGGCATCCATGAAGTCCTGCAAGTTTGCGCTTATCAACGGCTCCGGCGCGTTTGCACTCTCTTTCGCATTGGCGTTGTTGCTCACCCTCATTCTCAGCTTTCACCTTCTTCTACACGACGTGTGCCTCGCAGTTCTCCCGCTGCTTATCATGCTGAATTCCTCGCACGCGAAGCGTCTAAACAACTCAAAGTTCTTGCTGTACGGATCCGCGATCTCATTTTTTGTGATTGCCGCTGTCTTAGCCACAGCCGATTCCAGGCATTACTGCTTGTTGTTTGTGCCGCTCGCCGGCCTGGCGGTTTCTAACTGGTTGCTGAATGGTGACGCTGGAGCCAATTCAGCGGTTGCCGCCGCGAACTAATCAATCTGGCGATCGCCACTCATGGGATCCGCACCAGTCGAGGTTCATCGGCGTCCACGCGCCACACCTGGCGGTCGTGGTAATAATTCAGCAGCGGACGCATATCGGCGTCGTTGATTTCCCGCACCCAGATGACTTTCCCGTTTTCCAAGTCAGCGCCGTTGTAGACCCATTCCTCTCCTGGATCGTGCTCAGGTCGGTAGCGCACGATGACAAGTTGCTTTCCCGGAAGTCTCCTGAGTTCTCCCGCGATCCGCGCGCGATACGCCATGTGCTCGGCGTTGGTGTCTCGGGCGTCTTTATGCACCGCAAACCATCCATTCAGGGGCAACGAGACGATCGCGAATAGCGCCACGCCCCGCGTGACGCCCACTCCGATGCGCCGCCCTCCGACGCGCCATCGCCGAACAAACCGCATCGCCTGAACCACGATTCCAAAAACTGCGGCCGTCACTGGCGCCGCGTAATGCGGTTCGAACCACACAACCACGAGCACCGCGCATACGCCGGCTCCGATCAAAAACGCCAGCGCCCGCGCTTTGGCGTCGCGCCAGAGCCACGGCATCGCCGCAAGCACAACTGCGAACAAATAGTCCGGCAGGAAAAATTGTTGCAGTTGCCCGAGCTTCGAAAACAATCCATTCTGCAATCCGCGCCAGCTTGCAGTGGGGCGGCTGTCTTCCCAAATCTCGCGCGTCCAATCGTTGTAGAAACTGTCGAATTCGGCATTTCGGTACTCGCGCGCTGGCCGCAATTTCTGCCAGACGAAATGCGGCGTCCTCAGATAAGTCCGGTCATTCAGTTCATACGGAAAGAGCGCGGCGTTGCCCGTGAGCCGCCAATTGTAATAGCCCATAAACGCGCTCGCCGCCGCCAGCACAAGAGCCACGGGAGCCAACACCCGCCGCAATACGATCCGCCATCCAGGCCTTCGCTTCCTCCCGATCCAGATCGCGAGCAAGACGCTCGCAGCCGCGAAGAAAATCGCGCCCTCAAATGGACGCGTGTTGGCCAGTATCGCGGCTCCCGCGCCGAAGAGCAGGGAATCGCGCGGTCGCGAATATCGAACGATTCTCGGCAGCGCCCCAACCACCAGCGCGCCGCCGATCGCGGCCACCGCGCATCCCCAATACGAGTCATTCCAATAATTGAAAATGCCGAACTGAATCGCTGCTATCGCTCCGCCGAATAGCGCCCACCGCGCCGGAAACCATCCCTGCAGCGCCCACACAATTGCCGCGCACATCAAGCCCACGCTCAGGAGCACGCCAATCCATGGGTGTCCCAGAGTTTGGCCGAGCGCCAGGATCGCTCCCTGTCCGGGCTGGTATTTCGACATATACGTCGGCTGCATATTCACGTGAAACGTCTCGAAAAAAATCCACATCGCGGGCGTAGGGTTCGTGAGCCGGCCGTGCGCGAATGTGTCTGCGGCAAGCAGATAGCTGAATTCGTCGTGAATGCCGGGAATCGGCGCGGGAAACCATTTCAAAAACGCGACGCGCAGCAACATCGGCGCGATTCCGGCGGCCACGATCGCTCGCGATTTCCGCGCGGCGACTCGCGCGCCCCAATTCTCAATTTTTCGAAATCCGCGATTTGCGAACGGCGGCGCAAAAATCGCCGCCAACACGCACAGCGCGCAAATCAAATCCGCAATCGCTTCTTGGTTGTTGGCTAGCGCGGAAAGGATCATGAGTCTGCGATGGAATTGGTTCCCGGCTCGTTCTCCGTAATCTCTCTTCGTCAGCGCCCGCGAATAATCTAGCCCAACGCCTCACCTCCCGCCACCATCTCCGCCGTCTCCTCTGTGGGGTCCGTCGTCATGTTTCCTCTCCGGCTTCGGTCCTTGCTCTGCCTTCGGCATCGATTTGTCCTGCCGCGTTTATTAAGACGGGCCACTCTCGGTTTTGCCCGCGGTGCCTTTTGCCGCGGGGTTTGCCCCGCCGCGGTTCTGCCCGCGGTGCCTTTTACCGCGGGGTTTGCCCCGCCACGGTTCTGTCCGCGGTCCCCTTCTTCGCGCGCGTCCCGCCCTGCCTTCGCCTTCCCATCGCGCTCGCCTATTCCCTCCAATCTTGCTATCGTGCCCGTTTTCCGGAGGCCCGCACCTTTGCATCCCACGCCTGGCGCCACATCAGAACATCCCGCCGACGCTGCCCCCGCCTCATCGGCCGCCTCAATTTCCTCCCCTCGCCCCGAAGTCTCCGTCGTCATTCCTTGCCTCAACGAAGCCAATTCGCTTGCCCTTTGCATTGACAAGGCCCTCCATTCATTCCAATCCGGCGGAATTCGCGGTGAAGTGGTCGTTGCCGACAATGGCTCGACCGACGGCTCAATCGCGCTCGCCGAACAACATGGCGCCCGCGTCGTCCACGTCAAGGATCGCGGCTACGGTGCCGCGCTACAGGGCGGAATCGCTGCCGCCCGCGGCGATTTCTTCATCATGGGCGACGCCGACGACAGCTACGATTTCTCAGCCGTCCCCGATTTCGTCCGCAAATGGCGCGAAGGTTTCGACGTCGTGATGGGCAATCGTTTCCTCGGCGAAATCAAGCCCGGCGCGATGCCCTGGAGCCACCGCTACATCGGCAATCCGGGCCTTACCGCGCTCATGAACGTCCTGTTTCGCACCTCCGTCGGCGATTGCCTCTGCGGCCTCCGCGGTTTCACTCGCGATATTTATTCTCGGCTCGATCTGCGCACTTCCGGCATGGAATGGGCGTCCGAATTCATTATCAAAGCCGCCCTCGCTTCCGCGCGGATCACGGAAATTCCAATCGTGCTATGGCCCGACAAGCGCGGCCGCCCGCCTCATCTCCGCCGTTTCAACGACGGCTGGCGCATCCTGCGTTTCATGCTGCTCTACGCGCCCAATTGGCTGTTTCTTCTGCCCGGCGGCCTGCTGATGTTCTTCGGCCTGGCCCTTGTCTTCTGGCTTTTTCCCGGCCCGCGGCGCCTCGGCCCGCGCGTCATCCTGGATATTCACTCGATGATTTTCGGCGTGCTCTTCACCTTGCTGGGCGCCCAGATTCTTTCCATCGGATTTTTCGCCAAAGTCTTCAGCTACTCCGAGCGCTTCGACCGCAATCCCGTTTCGTTGAAGCGTATGCTGCGGCTGGTCAAGCTCGGGCACGGCCTGGCCCTCGGCGCTCTACTGGCTCTGGTCGGTTTTATCGGTGATACGCGAATTTTCTGGCAATGGGCGTCCGAAGGTTTCGGCCGCCTCCACGATGAGCGTGCTGTTTTATTCTGGTCGCTCTGGTTTTTCCTCGGCGTTCAAATCCTTTTCTCTTCCTTTCTCCTCAGCATGTTGGGCATCAGTCGCGACACCTACATCGGCGACTACGATCGCCGCCAGCGCGAATAACTCCTCCCGCCCGCATCCAGCCGTCATTCTCAGGAACCCCGCGCCCGAAACTCAGTTGACACTCTTTCCCGCGGTTTCCATAATTCCAAATGGACATTCTTTCGTCGTGACCACGTCCCACAAATCGCCAAAGCCGGCTGCGCCCGAGACTTCTCTTGATGCCGCGGTCAACCGCGCGCTGCGTGATAATCTGGCGCCGCTTCAGCGCACCCTCGAGGAACTCCAGCAGGCCTATGCCGATCTCTCGGCCTCGTGCGCTTCGAGCCGCGCCGCAAATGCCATTCCGGCCATGCTTCGCGCCCAATCCGCGGCGGCTTCGCTTTCGGCCAGCCTCGGCGTCCTCGCGCATTTCGTCACCGTGGCCTTGCAGCCGCGCGACCGCGCTTCCGCCGGAGCCAGCGTCGCAGCCGAAATGCTGGCCTCAGCGGTCTCCGCGCCGCACCCCATCGTCCATCCGCAAGTTCCTGAAGAGGAAGCCATTGCCGCCGAGGAAGCCGCTGTGGCCGATGAGTTCGCCCCGGCGGAATCGCTGGATTCCAGTGACGCTGCCGCGTTATCCGAGTCCGCCCCGCCTTCCAGCGCGGACGCCTCCTTCGACGTCGGAACTCTCGACCACGAACTCCAGGAATTGCACCGGCGCGCCAAACGCGTCGCCAAGGTCGCTATGCAAGACATCAAAATGCTGCGGCCCAAGGACGTTCGCCTCGCCCAGCAAAACAAGGACATCTGCGTGCGCCTGCGCGACGATTTGGACAAGGCCCGAAAGGAGTACGATCGCCGCTTCAAGGCCATCCTCGATCATCCCGTCGATCACTTCCACGATTGGATGGTCACGATCCTGGCCGATGGCGATCCCGAAGCCCTCGGAGAATACCCGTATCCCTCGCCGGTCGCTCGGCATTGATATAATTTGTAAGCAATGAAATATCGTTTTCGTTCAGTCGGAATCGCGGTAGTGTTCGCGGGCGGAGCTTGGCTCGCCGCGACGCCGGCATTCGCGCGCCTGCCCCAGAATGCTCCAGGCTCCTCCTCTACGCGGCGTCCGCCATCGTCTGCAAAGTCTTCCGCCGCCGCGAAGCCTGCCAGCACGGCACAGCTCGAACAGTGGTCGCGCGCTCTTCGCGATCAGAACTCCACTGCGGCCTACGCGAATTTGAGCGCCTTTGCCATGCGTCGCGGCTCCGGCGAACTCGGCGAGCGCGCCGCTCTGGCCCTCGGCTACTTCGACTATGGCCGGGGCAATTACGCCAAAGCCGAGACCTGGCTCGCCTGGGCCTCCGGCGATCCCTTGCTCGGCGATTACGCTCTCTACTTAAGTGCGGAAACAGACCATGCGCTCAAGCGCGACGCCGACGCTGTTGCCAAGCTCATAAAATTGCGCGCCCAGCATCCCGATTCCGCCATGACCGAGGCTGCGCTCGAACTCATGGGCGATGCCGCTCTCGCCGCTTCCAATCCCCAAGCCGAGCTCGACGCCCTCGCCGCGTATCCTCCGTCCGATTCGACGCCGGCGCTCATCCTCGCGCGCGGCCAGGCTCGCGAAATGGCTGGACAGCTTCAGTTGGCCGCCTTCGATTATCTCAACGTCTACTATCACTATCCGCTGAGCAACTCGTCTCATGAGGCGGGAGTGAAAGCCGATCTGCTTCGCAGCAAGCTGGGCTCGGCGTTTCCAGTCACGCCGCTCGATCTGCGGCTCTCTCGCGCCGAAGCTCTTTACACCGCGCACGAATGGTACGAAGCCCGTGAAGACTACATCCAGCTCCTGCCCGATCTCGCCGGCGCGGAAAACGAACGCGCGGAAGTGCGCATCGCACAATGCCGCGTGGGACTCGGCGCTCCGCTCACCGCGCTCACCGATCTCACCATCAGCGATCCCGATGCCGATGCCGAACGCTTGCAATGGATCGCTCAGGTTTACCGCGGTCAGCAAAGAGACTCGGAAATGCTCGCCGCCGTTGAAGCCTCTGTCGCCCGCGCGCCCGGCAGCCGCTGGGCCGAGCAAGCTCTCTTCACCGCCGGAAATGAATTCTGGGTTCAGCTCGATCGCGATCGCGCCTCCGCTTATTACACTCGGGTCTACACGAATTATCCGGACAGCACCGACGCGGGCGTCGCCAGCTGGCGTGTCGCCTGGACCGCTTACCGTGAGCACAAGCCCGAAACTCTCGCTCTCCTGAAGCACCAGCTTTCGCAGTATCCGGCTTCCCCCTTCATCACCGACAATCTCTACTGGCTGGGCCGCGTCTCGGAGACCTCTGGCGACGCGCCCTCCGCTCGCGCCTACTACGACAAGCTCGTCGAGCGCTTCCCGCGCACCTATTTTGGCGCTCTCGCCCGCGTTCGCCTCCAGGACATGGGGAAGGGCGAGCCCGATCCGATTGACGCGCTCGCAAAGATTTCGCGGCTCCCCCCGGCGCATCCGATGGGCCCCGTGCCGGCCAGCGCCGCAAAGAGACTTGCGCGCGCCGATGCGCTGCGTTCCATCGCCCTCGATTCGTCCGCCGAGCTCGAGCTGCGCGCCGCCTACGCTGCGACCGGCGAACCCTCTCTGCTCCTCAGTGCGGCCGAGGCCGCGGCCGATGCCCGGCACTACGCCGTTTCCATCTCCACCGCGCGGCAAATCGTTCCTTCGCTTGAAGCGCGCAGCCTCGATGACGTTTCGCGCCAGGTCTGGCGCGTTGCTTATCCCCTGCCTTACGAAAAGCAGTTGCGCGACGCCGCCAGCCGCGCCGGGGTTGACCCCATGCTCGTCGCCGGCCTCGTCCGCCAGGAATCGGCGTTCGAGGCCAATGCCGTCTCCCACGCCAACGCCTACGGCCTGATGCAGCTTCTTCCTAAAACGGCGCGCCTCCTTGCCCGCCAAGTGCACATCGGCTATTCACACAGCCGCCTGACCGATCCGGGTTACAATCTTCGTCTCGGCTGCGTGTATCTGGCAGACCTGAAGGAAACGTGGGGAAGCTTTGAGGCGGCCCTGGCCGCTTACAACGCCGGAGAAGATCGCGTGGGAACTTGGCGCACGGGACAAAGTTATGCCGAGCCTGCGGAATTCGTTGACTCGATTCCGTTCACCGAAACGCGCGAGTACGTCCAAATCGTCCTGCGCAATGCCGACACCTATCGAGCTCTCTACGGTTCGGACGCCGGTTCGCCCCGCCCGGGCGCTGTCGCCTCGGTATCTTCCGGCGGGCGTAAGTGAACGCTCCCGGCCCGCAGGCGGCCCCCAACGGTTCGCGGGTTTCCGTCAAGGCCTCGCAGTTCACCGAGTCCGTCATTCGCGAAATGACGCGCCTCGCTCTCGCTCATAACGCCATCAATCTTTCCCAGGGCTTCCCCGATTTTCCGGCTCCTTTCGAAATTAAAGAAGCCGCGCGCCAGGCCATCGCCGCCGACGTCAATCAATACGCCATCACCTGGGGCGCGAAATCGCTGCGCAACGCGATTGCCGGCAAAATGGAACGCCACCAGCGCTTGTTCATCGATCCCGAGCGCGAGATCACCGTCTGCTGTGGCGCCACCGAGGCCATGATCGCGACGATGTTGGCCATCATTAACCCCGGCGATGAAGTCGTTTCCTTCGAGCCCTTCTACGAAAACTACGGTCCCGATGCGATTCTCTCCGGCGCCACGCCCCGCTTCGTCAAGCTTCAGCCTCCCGATTGGAAGTTCGATCCTGACGAGCTTGCCGCGGCCTTCAGCGAGTCCACCAAAGCCATCATTCTGAACACCCCCAATAATCCTACGGGCAAAGTATTCACCGTCGAAGAAATCAACGTGATCCGCAATCTCTGCGACAAGTGGAACGCCTACGTCATCACCGACGAGATCTACGAGCACATGGTGTATGACGATGCCGTCCACGTTCCGCCCGCCACCGTTGACGGCCTTCGGGAACGCACCATCTCCATCAACGCGCTCTCAAAAACCTACAGCGTCACCGGATGGCGCGTCGGCTGGGCGGTTGCCCCTCCCGAGGTCACCTCCGCGATTCGCAAGGTTCACGATTTCCTCACCGTCGGCGCGGCTGCGCCTTTGCAGGAAGCGGGCGCGATCGCTCTGCAATTTCCGGACGGCTACTACGAAAAATTGGCCACCGACTACTTGATTCGCCGCGATCGCATGCTCGAGATTCTGGAAGGCGCCGGCTTCAAATGTTTCCGTCCGCGCGGCGCTTACTACATCATGACCGACATCTCGGATTTTGGATTTCCGGACGACGTGACCTTTGCGCGCCATCTCGTTCAGGAAATCGGCATTGCCGCCGTGCCGGGCTCGAGCTTTTATCGCAATCCGCTCGATGGCAGCAGTCAGGTTCGCTTCGCCTTCTGCAAGAGCGAGCAGACTCTCGCCGCCGCTGCCGAACGCTTCTCCAAGCTCCATCGCGCCTGACCCTCCGCGCCGTTTCCTTCCTATGCTGGGGTCCTTCTTCCCATGCGGGGTCCTTCTTCGCTTCCTCTGCGGGGTCCGTCCTCATGTTTCGTATCGTTGTTTTGCATGTCGCCGCGTATCGATTTGTGCCGTTTCCTTCCTATGTGGGGTCCGTCGTCATCTTTCAACTCCGGCTTCGGGCCTTGCTGCGTCGTCGGTATCGATTTGTCCTGCCGCGTTCACTAAGACGGACCACTTTCGGTTTTGCCCGCGGTGCCTTTTACCGCGGTGCTTCGTGGCGCGGGCATCCCTGCCCGCGTCTTCGCATCTTCCCTGTTCCTCTCCGCCATTTCTGCGATAATCTATCCTGCGTTTTTCGCCGCTGGCGGCCTTAACCAAAACTGGAGCCAAACTCCGCATGCCCTCATCTCTTATTCTGGTCGCGCCCGGAACTCGCGTCATCGCCAACGGTCATGGCGATGCCTTCGACGTCCGCCAATCCCAGACGCGCACTTTTCTTTGCAGGCTTGTTATCACCGATCAGATCGAACAGGAGTCCATCGACGTCTCCATCTGGGGTTCGGCCGACGGCGAGAATTTCGCCGCCAAGCCGCTTCTAATGTTGCCGCAGCGGTTCTATCGTGGCGAGACGCGCCAGGTCCTCGACCTCAACACGCGCCCCGAAATCAATTTCATTCGCGCGCAGTGGGATCTCGTTCGC
>DASPVY010000199.1:0-2141 GCA_035622115.1 Candidatus Acidiferrales bacterium | reverse complement strand
CGATAGAAAACTGTCCGCTGCAAGTAGTCCGAAAGAGAAAGTTCGCCGGTCTCAAAGGCGTTCAGAACCAGCTCGTGCCGGTCTTCAAACTCATCCCAGTCCAGACGAAAATACTCAGCCGCTTGCCGCCGCGCCGCGCGGTCCCAGCCGTTAGTAAGGATCACGCCGCCCAGGTCCCAAAAGAGCGTCGTGACTTCAGCCACGCAGCACCTCTTCGAGCCGGGCTAATCCAGCGGCCGCGTCCTTGCCCAGCTGAATTTGTGTAACGCGCCGCCCGCGCTGCTTCAGCGCCGTATAATCGCCCGCCGCCTGCGCGCGAATCAGCTGGCCGAACGTGTAATCGGTTTCCGGCACGCTCAGATTGGTTGCGGGTGAATCGACAATCTGCAGGAACACGCCTGTGTTGGGCCCGCCCTTGTGCAGTTGGCCGGTGGAATGGAGGAACCGCGGGCCGTAGCCCAACATGGTCGCAGCTTTCGAGCGATGCCAAAGGAGCGTGCGGATGCGTTCGAGAACCGCGGTCGTGTGTTCGGAGGGCGCGAGGTACGCATCGATCCCGATGTAGTCCCTCGGTTTCACCGAGGCCAGCAGCTTTTGCATCGCCTCGCTCAAGGCAACCGGATTCGCAGCGTCCACAGAATCCACCACGCCAAGCGAAGCGTCGCCCGCCGGCTTCTTCATGGCCTGCCGCGCGAGGTCTTTCGCCAGTTGAACGTCCGGCTGGTTGAATGGCTGGATGCCGATGGCAGCCCCGGCACCGGCGATGGCGACCTCCCACCGATAAAATTCCTGCCCGAGGTCCATGAGTTCATTGGTCGTGATTCGAATCACCGGAAACCCGGCCGCTTCCAGCGCGCGAAGTTTTGCCGCGTGGGATTCATCTTTTTCAGATGCCAGCCGCAAATGAACAAACAGCCGATCGTTTTGATAACGCGAAGGATCGCCGGCGGGCTCTTCGCCGGCCACGGGAATAATTCCCTTGCCGTCCTTGCCGGTGCTCTCGGCGATCAACTGTTCGAGCCACTCGGGAAAATCGCGCAGCGATGGCGAGGCAAAAAACGTAACTTTGTCGCGCCCCGCGAGCGCCGCCTCGCCGAGAATCGCGCCGAGTTGGAGTCCGGGATCTTGCTGATCCGGCACGCTGGCCCCGCAAGCTTTTTCCATTTGCGCCGCGCGGTCGAGGAGGGGTTTCAAGTCGAGTCCGATGATCGCAGCGGGCACGAGGCCGAAATCCGTGAGCGCCGAGTAACGGCCGCCGACATCGGGCGTCGCCAGGAAAACGCGGCGGAAATTCCGGTCCTCGCCGAGTTTCTGCAACGGCGTACCCGGGTCGGTGACGCCGATAAACTGCCGGCCCGGATTTTTCGCGTGGGCGCTGACGCGATGCCAGAAATAATGGAAGAACGAGTTTGGCTCGATCGTGGTTCCCGACTTGCTGGACACGATGAAGAGCGTGTGGGCGAGATCAATCTTGTCTTCGAGCGCCATCACCGCGGCCGGATGCGTGCTGTCGAGGACGTATAGTTCCGGATAGCCGGCTCGATTTCCGAATGTGCCCTGGAAAACTCCGGGCGCAAGACTCGAGCCGCCCATTCCGAGAACCACCGCGTAGCGGAATCCTTCAGCCTTGATTTCGTCTCGGAACTTGATCAGATCGGCCACTTGCGGAAGTTGCACCTCCGGCAGCGTGAGCCAGCCGAGCCTGTCGGTGATTTCCGGCGTTCCGCGCGGCGCCCAAAGAGTGGGGTCCTTCGCCCACATGCGAGCTGCAAAATGCTCGGCGCTCCAAGATTGCAGACGTTTTTCCACCCCTGGCGCAAGCGTGCCGAGCGAGTTGCCCGAGTTTTCGGAAGTCGCAGCAACGAGTGTCGCGCGCTTCTTGTCGATCGTAGCCAGCAGATCATCGAACGATTTGTCGAACAGGGCGACTCCATCCACTTGAAGGCGGTCTGTGATTTCGTCGAGATTCACGCCGACTTTCTTGAGCCCGGCGAGCACCGCCTGGGTCTCCGCTGGCGAATCCAGAATTGTCTTTCCGCGGACGACCCCATGATTGCGAAACGCTTCGAGCGTCGCCGGCGGCAGCGTGTTAACCGTGTACGGGCCGATCAATTCGGCGACGTACATTGTGTCGGGATACG
>DASPVY010000198.1:0-12218 GCA_035622115.1 Candidatus Acidiferrales bacterium | reverse complement strand
TGCCTTCCTGGCGCCAGATTCTTTGGATCATCGTCGCCATGGTAGGCGCGCGCTCCGCCGCGATGACGATGAATCGCATCGCCGACATCGAATTCGATCGCCGCAACCCGCGCACCGCCAATCGCGCTCTTCCCGCCGGCGAGCTATCTCCGGCTTTCGCCTGGACGTTCACAATTCTCGCTTCCGCGGTTCTCGTCGTCGCAGCGTGGCAACTCAATCGCCTCGCTCTCGAACTCTCTCCGGTCGCCCTCGCGATCCTCTTTTTCTACTCCTACACCAAACGCTTCACCGCCTGGTCGCACTTCGTCCTCGGCTTTTGCCTCGGCATTTCGCCCGCCGCGGCGTGGATCGCGATTCGCGGCTCGCTCGATCTGCGCATGCTGATTCTCTGCGCCGCGGTCACGCTCTGGGTCGGCGGCTTCGACGTGCTCTACTCCTGCCAGGACGTCGACTTCGACAAATCCGCCGGCCTGCACTCGATACCGAAAAAATTCGGCATCGCGAAGTCACTCGGAATCGCGCACTGCCCGCCGGAACGCTTTCCGTGGGATTCGCGTGGGGATTCGCGCTGGTCGCGGCGGCTGCGCTCGTTGTTGCGGCGTGGCGGCTCAACCGGCTGGCGCTCGAACTCTCGCCCATCGTGCTCGCGGTGCTGTTTTTTTATTCGTACACGAAGCGATTTACGTCGTGGTCGCATTTCGTGCTCGGATTTTGCCTCGGGATGTCGCCCGCGGCGGCGTGGATCGCGATTCGCGGCTCGCTCGATGCGCGCATGTTGATTCTGTGCTCGGCGGTGACGCTGTGGGTCGGCGGCTTCGATGTTCTTTATGCGTGCCAGGACGTTGAATTCGACAAAGCGGCCGGACTGCACTCGATTCCGAAGAAATTTGGGATTGCAAGCGCGTTGCTGATTGCGCGCGCGATGCACGTTGCGGTTGTAGCGCTGCTTGCATGGCTGGCGTGGAGTTTTGCGCTGGCGTGGCCGGCGTGGGCGGGAATTATTGTCGTCGCGGCGTTGCTGGCGTATGAACATTCGCTGGTCAAGCCGACCGATTTGTCGAAGCTGAACGCGGCCTTTTTCGCCGTAAATGGCTATATCAGTGTGCTATTCTTGATTTTTTGGGGCGCTGCGACGCTGGTGATGCACCCGTAAAATCTACAATCGATTCCGATGACCTCTGAACTTCGCATCAACGACACGCGGCTTGGGCCCATTGCCGAGAAAGTGCTGGCCGGCGAGCGCCTGAACGCCGACGAAGGGCTCGCGCTTTTTGAGACCAGCGATCTGCTCGCCGTCGGCTGGCTCGCGAATCACGTGCGCGAAAAGCGCCACGGCGACATCTGCTATTACAACGTCAACCGGCACATCAATCCCACCAACGTCTGCGGCGCGCATTGCAAACTGTGCGCGTTTGGCCGCGATGCCGCGTCGCCGGGCGCGTACACATTTTCGCTGGAAGAAATCTGGCAGCGCGCGGCGGAGGGAGTCGCCGAGGGCGCGACGGAATTTCACATCGTCGGCGGGCTGCATCCCGATCTGCCGTTCAGCTATTACCTCGATCTGATCCGCGGCATCAAGCAGCGACATCCGCAAGTGCATCTGAAAGCGTTCACCATGGTCGAGGTGGGATTTTATTCGCGCATTTCGAAGCTCTCGATTCGCGACACGCTTCTGGCCATGAAGGACGCCGGCGTGGATTCGCTGCCCGGCGGAGGCGCGGAAATTTTTGCCCCGCGCGTGCGGAGAGTGATTTGCGATCACAAAGTGAGCGGCCAGATGTGGCTGCAAATCGCGAAGACGGCGCACGAAGTGGGGCTGCGCTCGAACGCCACGATGCTTTACGGCCACATCGAAACGCCGGAAGAGCGCGTGTCGCATCTTTTGGACCTGCGCGGCTTGCAGGACAAGACGCACGGATTTGTGACGTTCATCCCGTTGCAATTTCATCCTGACAATACGGCGTTGAGCCACATCCCGAAGACGACTGCCTTCGACGATTTGAAGACCATCGCCGTGTCGCGGCTGTTGCTCGACAATTTCGATCACATCAAGGCGTACTGGATCATGCTGACGCCGCGAGTGGCGCAAGTCGCGCTGCGATTCGGCGCCAACGATCTCGACGGCACCGTGGTGGAAGAAAAAATTTATCACGATGCGGGCGCGAGCACGCCGCAGGGGCTCACGCACTCGGATCTCGAGCGCTTGATCCGCGCCGCGGGCCGCGTGCCGGTGGAGCGCGACACGCTTTATCGCAAAGTCGATCGCTCGAAACTTCCTCCGATTCGCGCGCCGAAGAAGACGAACGGCGAATTGATTTCCGCGTCGAGCCTGACGGCCGGGGCGCATTAGCCGGGCGCCCTTCTCTCGCGCTGTTTCCTACGTAAAATTCACAGCGTAGAATTACTCACCCCGATTCCGTATTCCTGCGGATTGATTTTTCTCCGCACGCCGCGTACTTTCGCTGACCTCGCGCCGGGCGATGCTAGCGAGCCGACTTGGCGATCAGCCGGGTGACCGGCCTGACGCAGTCGCTCGCGGCGCCGCCCGGTCGCGGCCAAAAATGACAAAGGCTAACCCAGCCATGCCCTATAGGTGGGAAACGCGCCCCGGTTTGCGCAGATCTCGAATCTTTGCCGTTCTTCCAGCGCCGCTGCTGATCGCGATGCTCTTGCTTCTATGCTTCGTGGTGTTGGGCGTGGCGCGGACCGACTCAACCCCGGCCGGTCTCCCGGCTCCGGCTCCCGCACTTGCCAGCGCAGCTCCGCAAGGGGATTCTTCGGGCGCTGAAGCGGACAAGCCACACACCGAAGATCCAGGCCTGCAGCAGGAAGTGGCGGATCTGGGCCTTCAAATGCAGCAGCAGACCATGTTCTCGGTGGTCCAAGGCGACCGAATGCAAGACCTTCGCGCGCAGCTCGACACCGCTCAAAAAAAAATTCTAGCCGCAAACGCCGAACGCGACGCCGCCCTCAGTCAGGCAACCGAATTGCGCGAGGAGTTACAAAGGCGCACTCGGCACTTCGACGCGGTGTGCGAGGCGCTCAGCACGGCGCAGGGAATTCCGCCGGAGCATCGCGCGGCGATGGTCGTGCTAAGCGCGTGTCCCGTCGGCGCCACAAAACCGTAAAACCGCACGGCGCAGTGCATGTCCCTGCCGCGCCGCCGCCGCCGAAATCAGAGAATCCGTGAATGCGGGTTGGGCTCGCAGTGTGCAGCTTACACGCGCGCTCCATCCGCCGCCGCTTCTGACGTTCGCGCCTGCACGCGCGGCCGCATCGTCAAGATTTCCGCTGCTGCCAACTCTGACTTAGCGCCTGCCATGCGAGCAACGCGAAGAACGGCGCATAGGTCAAGGCCACATAGTGTGGGTCGAAGTGCCATTTTCCGAGCGCCGAATAATCAATCAGCACGTGATACGACAGAAATTGCAGCACGGTGAGGAGAAGCCATGCTGCATTCGGTCGAAAACATAAGAATGGAATTATCCAGGTGAAATACCACGGGTAAGCGTTTGGCACGAAAAGCAGGACCGTTCCGAAGATCCAAATTGCCGCGCGCGCAGGCTCGATTTTCCGAATTGCCGCCCAGAAGGCGATGGCCACCGACGCCGCCACGCCAATTCCCGCCGCTAATGCGTGCGAATGCGTTAAAAATTTCAGCACGGAATACAAACTGGCGTTGTTGTCCTGCCAGCGTGATTCGAAATACGCCATGGTCGCCGGAATCTGGTGCAACGCCGCGCGGTAGGGCCAGGTGCAGACCACTGCCAACGCTACCGCTGCAAACCCGTTTGCCCAGGCGCGCGCGGATTTCGGCCATTCCTGCCGCCAAAGCCACAAAGGGAACAGCAAGATCGGAAAGGACTTGAGCAGCGCAGCGCATGCAAGAAGCAGCGTTGACACCGTCCGCCGTGAATTTATAATCACAAGGGCGCCCATGAGCGCCGCCAGGGCCAGTGCGTCGCTGTGCCCGCTGGCGGCAAACTCAATCACCACCAACGGGTTCCACGCGTAGATCGCCAGTTGATAGGCTCGCCCCCCAGCCGAGCGCAGCGACAGCGCCAGCAGAATCATGACCAATATGTCGGCCGCTTCCATGGGAAGCTTGAAAGCCACGGGCCCGTGCAGAAATCGCGCGGAGGCGCGAAAGACGAGTTCGGCGAGCGGGGGATAGATCGTGGGAATTTCCTGCGCGGGCATGCGCAATTCGTTCGAGTTGTTGCGATCGAGCAGGCCCCGCAGGCGCGCGTTATGCGGCGCGGCGAGGTACGGGTTTTCGCCCGCCAGTTGCGCGCGGCCGTCCCATTGGTAGCGATAAAGATCGTTCGAGAGCGTAGGCGCGAGGGGCCAGAGCGTGGCGCGGAATAATATCGCGGCGGCGAGGATGAGCCAGAATGCCCCTCGCGATTCGCGCGTATGCTCGAGGCCCCAGATGGAAATAAAATAGACGACGCCGGCTGCCAGCCCAGTCGCGATCATCTCGACGACGTAAACTTCAAGATCGCCGAGGCGATGAACGCGCCAGAACAGAGCTTCGAGCAGCACGAAGCCTGAGAGCAGAATTACCGTTTGCGATATTCCGGGGCGCGCGGCAGAATTTCCAAGCGGCGGCATCAGGAGGCATTAAGACATTGATCTGGCAGGTTGCATGCGCGATCGCGATTCATCCGGGCCCGTCGCTCTCGAATTACTGGCGCCGCCTGACCGATCTGACGTTCTACGGTAAATACCAGCCGAACGCGTTCGACCTCGCGGTGATGATCCCGTATTTCGTGGTGCTCGCGATTCTCGCGGCCTACGGCCTGCATCGCTACGCTCTCGTCTACAACTTTTTCAAATTCAAGGATCGCATTCCGGGCCCGCCGCCGCCGGTCTCCGAGTGGCCCAAGGTTACCATACAGCTTCCGATCTTTAACGAACGCTACGTCATCGAGCGGCTCGTCGATTGCGTCGCGCAATTCGATTATCCGCGCGAAAAAATGGATATTCAGGTGCTCGATGACTCGACAGATGAGACGCAGGAAGTCGCGCGCAACTGCGTGGAGCGCCATCGCCAGTTGGGGCTTCCGATTTCCTACCTCCATCGCGATCATCGCGAAGGCTTCAAAGCGGGCGCGCTGCAGGAAGGCTTGAAGTCCGCGACCGGCGAATTCGTCGCCATCTTCGACGCGGATTTTCTTCCCTCACCGGATTTTCTGCGGCAAACGCTGCCCTATTTCGCCGAGGCCAAGCTCGCGATGGTGCAGACGCGCTGGAGCTACGTCAATCGGGGTTATTCGGCGCTCACGGAAGTCGAGGCCATCCTTCTCGACGGCCACTTCGTCATCGAACATACTTCACGCTATCGCCGCGGAAATTTCTTCAATTTCAACGGCACGGCCGGCGTCTGGCGGCGCACCGCGATTGAAACGGCGGGCGGCTGGCAACACGACACGCTCACCGAAGACACGGATCTTTCCTATCGCGCGCAGCTTCGCGGCTGGCAATTTCTTTATTTGCCGGAAATCGAATGCCCGTCCGAGCTTCCGGTGGAAATGAACGCGTTCAAATCGCAGCAAGCGCGCTGGGCGAAAGGCCTGATTCAAACCGCCAAGAAAATTCTTCCGCGGGTCCTGCGCTCGAATGAGCCGGCGCATGTCAAGAGCGAAGCCGTGTTTCACCTCACGTCGAACATCAGCTATCCGCTGATGGTTTTGCTCTCGATCATTTTGCTTCCCGCGATGGTGGTGCGTTTTTATCAGGGATGGTTTCAAGTTCTGCTGATCGATCTTCCGCTTTTCATCGCGTCCACGTGCTCGATTTCCAGCTTTTATCTCTGCTCGCAGCGCGTTCTCTATCCCAAAACATGGAAGCGCACGTTTATTTATCTGCCCTTCGTCATGGCCATCGGCATCGGCCTCTCGATCCGCAACGCCGTCGCCGTTCTGGAGGCGCTCGCGGGCGTAAAGTCGGATTTCGTGCGCACGCCGAAATATCGCATCGAAGGGCAGCGCCACGAAGGATGGGCGCGAAAAAAATATCGCAAGCGCGCGGGGTGGATGCCGTTTGCCGAGGTCGCTTTGGGGATTTATTTCGCTGCGACGATTTTCTACGCCATTCAAAACGAAAACTACGCCACCGTGCCGTTCCTTCTGCTTTTCGTTTGGGGCTATCTCTACACGGGTCTGATGTCGCTCGCCCAGGTTTATCTCGAGCGGTTGCGACTCGGCGTGGTCGAAGCGGGCGAAGTTCGGCCCGCGGCTACCGGCGCGCCCGGATTCTAGCCGGCGCCGTTTCCCGATCGCCCATCCTCAGGCTCGATATAAATCGCCTGCGAGGTATTTGAAGCCCGAATCCACGGCCACCGTCGCGACGATATGGCCGCGTCCCAATTCCTGTGCGAGTTGCAGCGCCGCGGTGACGTTCAGTCCGGATGAAGTCCCGGCGAAAATTCCTTCCTCCTTCGCCAGCCGCCGCGCCATTTCGCGTGCGGCTTGCTCGTCAATCGGACGCACTTCGTCGTAATCGCCGTCGTGCAGGTGCGGCGGACGGAATCCGGCGCCGATTCCCTCGACGCGATGTGGCCCGCCTTTGCCCGTGCTGAGCACGGGCGACGACGCGGGCTCGAGCGCCACAATCCGCGCTTGGCATCCGGCCGCTTTCAGCGCGCGCGAGACGCCCATCAGCATTCCGGCCGTGCCCACTCCGCCGCAAAACGCTGCAAGTCCCGTGCCCGCCTGCTCGATCAGCTCGCGGCCGATTTCCATGTATCCCTTGATCGCGTCGCCGTTATTGAATTGATTGGTGTAAAACGTGCCGGGCTCGCGCGATAATTCTTCGGCGCGGCTTTTCATCTTGAGGAAAAGATCCGGCGTGAGCTTGCCGCCCTCAGCCGGAAAAATTTCCAGATCAGCGCCAAAGAGCCGCATGGTCTGCAGCTTTTCGCTCGAAAATCCATCCGATGAAATCGGCTTAAACGCGTAGCCCTTGATCGCGCAGACCATCGCCAGCGAGGAACCCGTGCTTCCGCCGGTGAATTCAACCACGCGCATGCCCGGGCGCAACGCGCCGCGCGACTCTGCGCCTTCAATCATCGCCAGCGCCATGCGATCCTTGTACGAGCCGGTGGGATTGTAGTACTCGAGCTTGACCAGAACGTCGGCCATCGACGGCGATACGATTTTTCGCAGCCTTACTACGGGCGTATTGCCGATCGCCTGCAAAACGGAATCGCGAATTGAATTGGTGTGCGCCACGGTTGTTCTCCCGAATCCACCGCAGCTTATGCCTGCTGAATCCGCCGCAGCAAGATGCGAATTGGCCTGCTTGGCGCGGCGCGCGGCGGCGCGCCGGCGTGCTTGTGCCGGCGGAAGAACTGCCGCTCGCTTGAGAGGTTTACTTCGCCGCTGAGAATTTCAGCGCCATACTCGCGCGAATCGGATAGGCAGGCTCCCATATTTCGAGGTAGGCGAAGCCAGGCTTGTCCGACTGGTACTCCACGTCGTATGTCTCTCCGACCGAAATGCAGGTTTCGGCCTTCGATGTTTTCAATTGCGCGGGCGGGAAGTCCGCGCCGTCCTTGGCGACGATCTTCCATTGCAGCGTGCCGCTGTTGTCCTCGTCCTTCAATCGCACGCGCAAATCGGAATCATCGTCGCCGATATTGATCATGCGGATGCGGTAAGGCGTTCCGGCGCGAAGCTGCAGAATGTCCGCCTGGGGACGGCCGTTGATGAGCAGCGTGAATCCGAACGGCGCGTAGTTGCCATAGCTGAAAATGACGCTTAGGTCGTGCTCGGGATCATATTTCTCCCCCGGCTCGAGAACGATCAGCGGCCCGTAGACGCCATTGAGAAGCTGTGCCGGATCGTGCCAGTGCGTGTGATAAATGTAGGTGCCCGCGCGCGGCGGCGTCATCTTGGCGATAAACGATCCGCCCGGCTCGATCGGCGGCGAGAGTTGCGTGCCGGATCCTGTCCATCCCGGCACTCCGTCGTAATAGCTTTCCAGTTCAATGCCGTGCCAATGAATGGACGTCGGCGTCTTGGTCAGGTTCTTCACTTCAATTTCGGCGGTCTGGCCGCGCGTAAGAACCAGTGGAGGACCCAGGAAGGACGGCGCCGCAACTGCGGCGGAGGCCGTTTGCGGCGGCGGCGGCGCGCTCGGATCAACCACTTCCACCTTGTACGACGGAGTTTTCGCGGGATTTTCCGAAAGAATCAGCTGAAGTTTCCGCACGGGTCCGGGGGAAGCCTTGGCTGCGGGCGGATCGCCGTTCGGCAGAATCGTGATTCCAAGAATGAGTCCGCCCATCGCCGCCAAGGGATCGCTGTTCGCGCCATGATCATGTTCCGCTGAGTAGCTTGCGGTGGTCGCCGCGGGAGGATGCAGCGGCCTGGGCGGCGACATATGCACCACCATATGGCAGTGGAACAGCCAATTGCCGGATCGATCCGGCTTCCAAGTCATGTCGAACG
Organism: Candidatus Acidiferrales bacterium; assembly: GCA_035622115.1. Taxonomy (GTDB): domain Bacteria; phylum Acidobacteriota; class Terriglobia; order Acidiferrales; family UBA7541; genus Palsa-147. The sequence goes on along the minus strand of DASPVY010000198.1, from coordinate 3,762 downwards.
CATGTCCCGCGTCGATCATCTCGGTAACTTCCTTGCGCCGTTGATCGGGCGCATAGTGCTCGTAGCGATTGCCGTCGCCGGTCGCGTCGAGGTCGAAGAAGAAGCCGTGGAGATGCATGGCATGGGCAAAGAAACTCGCGTTGATGATTTTCCAGTGAATCGTGTCCCCCACTTTATAGGTGACGCGCTCAGCGTAGGGCCATGACTTGCCGTTGAGCGCGGGGATTTCCGCAAACGCTCCGTCGAGATCGCCGCTGGTCCAGATGCTGAGAACAAAAACTCGATCGTCGGGCTTGACTCCTGGCGGATCGACAATGAACGCGCCGGAGAGCATGGTGTCGGCTTCATTCCGCTTCTCGATGGAATGCTGATCGGTCGCGGCCCAGTAGAGATAAGTTCCCGGATCGCCGGCAGCAAACTGCACCTCGCGCGATTCTCCGGGCGCGAGCGCGATCGCGTCCTGCGTGTCGCCCGGATGCTGGTGCAAACCGTAGATCTTCACGGCTTTCGTCAGAGTGTTCCGAACGCTCGCGTGGATTTCGGTTCCCTGCGAAACGCGGATTAGCGGCCCCGGAGTTTGCGGCGCATGTCCTTGCTCGCCAAAAACGTAAACTTCGCGATTGGCGCCGCCATCTTTTTCCGGATACCAGCGCGCCTTGAGCAGCTCGAGATGCAATTCCAAAATGTTGTTCTTGAGTTCGCCGGCAGGCACGCGATTGTCGTTGGCGATCGCCGTGGGCAGCGATGAAGGCGGCGCAGTCTGCGCGAACGCCGCCCTTCCGCAGAAAAATAGACAGGAAAATAGAAAGACCGCGCAACTCAGGGCGCGAGAACTCCGCATGAACGTTTTTCGCACTGGCAACGCCCTCATCAAGAATTTCGTTGCGCCGACCTTACTGCCTCGCTGCGCCTCGGTCAATGAGATCTCGCGAATATTAAAACGGGTAGTTCGCAATCTTATATACTCCTCAAGCCAAAATGTACGAACCTGGCGAAGTCATTTCCTACCTCGAAATGTGCAAGGTGGAGGGTGCATCGCTCCAACATGGTATGAATTTTCGGCATCGCGGTCAAGAAAGCGTGATCCTAATGAGTCTTCGCCGAAATGCACCCTATCAGGACCGAATTGAAGATTCTGGCCGGATCCTTGTGTATGAGGGACATGACGTTAGTAGGACCGCAGCGACGAATCCGAAATCGGTCGACCAGCCCATGCGGACTCCAAACGGGAAGCTAACTCAAAATGGCCGATTCTGGGAGGCGGCTCAGAAGTATGTTGCAAATCCTTCAGAAGCCGAAATTGTTCGCGTTTACGAAAAAATTCGAACGGGAATATGGGTGTTCAATGGTGCATTTCGTCTAGTAGGCGCACAGTATGAGCATAGGGGGTCCCGCAAGGTGTTTGAGTTCCGGCTTGAAGTCGTCAGTTCAGGCGGGATAGATTCGCTCGGATCATCAGAACTCAAACACGAGCGGTTTATACCTTCGCACGTCAAGATCGCGGTTTGGAAACGGGACAAAGGACGCTGCACAAAATGCGGCAGCGCCGATAATCTTCATTTTGATCATCTGATTCCTTTTTCCTTGGGCGGTTCATCGTTAGTCGAAGAGAATATTCAGTTGCTGTGTGCCAGGCACAATCTTCAAAAGCACGACAGGCTCGAATGAAAATTCGCCGGCACTTTTCTGAACGCATGTAGCTAGCTGGCGCGTCTAACCGAGCTCGGGGAATCGAGTCTCTAATCGCCACAAAGTTTCGAGTGCGGAGGGAACTAAAGCCCATGAAATCAGCGAGAACCAATTTTCTAATCGCCACAGAATTTGGGCTCCCGAAGTCGCGATTCCGGCGCATTCTTGCGTTTCTGGTGCTCGCAGTTTTGACCGCGAGCGTCGCACGCGCCCGCTTTCGCCAACCCAACGATGAATATCGCGCTCGCCGCGCGAAACTGATATCGCGGTCGGAAAGTCCAATTGTCGTCTTCGGCTACACCGGCCACGAAGACCTTTCCGAGTTCGCCGTCTTTTTTCAGGAGAAGAATTTTTATTATCTCACCGGGGATGACCAGCCCGGCGGCGCCGTTCTCCTGATTCCCGATCCTCCCGCGGGCAAGTCGCTCGAAGGCGCGCGCGAAATTCTATATCTCCCGCCGCGCAACCCTTTCGAGGAGCGCTGGGAAGGTCCGAAGATGGGTCCGGACGATCCGGACATCGCCGAGAAGACCGGGTTCGCGGAAGTCAAACCGTTCGCCGAGCTGCGCGGAAAACTCGTAGACCTCGCCAAAATCTATCCGATGTTCTACACGTTGCTTCCCGGACAAGAGGAAGAGGGCTATCCGCACCTGAAAAATTGGAGCGAATGGCTGAAAAGCGTGGTGCCCGGCGCGACTGTCCGCGACATCACGCCCGCGATCAGCGCGTTGCGGCAAGTGAAATCACCGGGCGAATTGGCGCTGATGCAAAAAGCGATTGACGCTTCGATTGACGCGCACCTCGACGCAATGAAGCACATGAAACCGGGCTTGTACGAATATCAAATTGCCGCGCGGATGAAAGAAGTTCACGAGTGGGATGGCTGCTCGCGCGAAGCCTATGCGCCCATTGTAGGCACCGGGTTCAACTCCACCGTGCTGCACTACAGTACGCTCGACGCGGAGATTAAAGACGGTGACATCGTGGTGCTCGATGTCGGCGGCGAATATGGCGGCTATGCCGCCGATATCACGCGCACGCTCCCGGCAAACGGAAAGTTCACGCCACGGCAGCGCGAAATTTACGAGATCGTTCTTGGCGCGCAGAATGCAGCGCTCGACGCGATCAAGCCGGGAGCCGTGCTTTCGACCGAACTCAATCGAATCGCGCGCGATTACATCAATTCGCACGGCAAGGACCTGCACGGCCAGCCGCTCGGGCAGTATTTTATCCATGGGCTGGGCCATCAGCTCGGGCTCGACGTTCACGATCCCGGAAGCGGCGCCGGCCGGCCGTTAGAGGCCGGAATGGTGATCACCGACGAGCCCGGCATCTACATTCCCGAAGAGAAGCTCGGCGTGCGCATCGAAGATGACGTCCTGGTGACAAAAGACGGTCATGAGCTGCTAACCGCGCACCTGCCCCGGTCTGTGGATGAAATCGAGAAAATTATGGCGGAAAGTAGGGGAAAATAGGCGCTCCGGGGGGCAAAATCGCTCAAATCAGGCTGCATTGACGGTTGTTTGCAAGTCTGTTATCGTGTGCCCATATGGCAGCCCGCGGAAAGTCATCCAAGAAGTCCTCAGCAGCACGGTCCCACGGTAGAGCGAAGCCTTTGAAACGAAAAGGCTTGCATGCCGGTGAACGCGGCAAAGCCGCCGTTCCGGCGCCGGATCCGGCCATCCAGCAGCAGCTAAAACTATACGAAGAAGCACTTAAGGAAGTCCAACAGCAGAGATTTCCTCGCGCCAAGCAGATACTGGAGAAGGTGATTGAGGGTCCCAGTAAGGAACTTGGCGACCGCGCCCGCGTCCATTTCCGCGCTGTAGAGGTGCGGATTTCCAAGACGCCCTCGCCTCCGCCGAAGTCCGCTGAGGAGCATTACACGCAGGGCGTGGCGCTGATGAATCTGGGACGCTGGGACGAAGCGCGGGTGCATCTCGATCGGGCGCTGAAGGCGGCGCCGAAAGCGGACCACATCGTGTATGCCATGGCCGCGCTTGACTGTCTGACGGGCGAAGCGGAAAGCGCGATGGAACGCCTGAAATTCGCGATCCAATTGCGCCCGGAAAA
>DASPVY010000197.1:0-3292 GCA_035622115.1 Candidatus Acidiferrales bacterium | reverse complement strand
CTCGCCGATCGCTTCGAATTTCTTCGTGAGCGTGTGCCCCATCGCCAGGCCGAGAATCCGTTCGTTGCGCCCATTGGGTGAATTCAGAGGAAAATAATACCCAACCTCGAAATCCAGATGGAGTGGTCCCAGCGGATGCGTAACCTCAATCGGGAGCAGAAACCGCGTCCCTGAATCCGCAATCCCCGTTTTCGACGAATTCTGCGGCCCACGGATTTCGATTTGCGGAAAAGTTGACATGCTCCAGCCATGCTCGCCGCCATCGAGGAATCGCCATTTCACGCCTGGAAATCCATTGCTCCAACCCGTCGCATTCGGCTGGCCCGTCGCGCTCTGCCAGACGTATGGCACCTCGTACGTCAATTGAATCCGGTCACCTACGCCGTAATTCAAATCAATCTGCGGAATCTGAACTTCGTCGGTGTTGTGCCGCAGCACTTGCATCGCGCCGAGATTGATTTCCCAGTTCTTGTTCCCCGGCGTTCCGGGATCGTTCGTGACCAGCGGCGGGCCGCCTTGCGCGAATGCCGGCGCCGCGAAGAATATCGAGCCAAGAAATGCAGCCACGACGCCTACGCGCATCGCGCGGGGCATTGCGGGCCGAAACGCGCGGGGGATCGCGCGGTCAGCGTGTGGCTTCGCGCGTTTATCTTGGGTTCTCAAAAATTCCCTGAATTTACTCGTCGCCGCCAACGGATGCCTTTCACCCGCGCCTGGTATTATCTGGTCTTTGTAGAGTACGCCGCCTCGGGTGCGCCTGTGTCGTTCGCTGCTCACTCGGAAGCGGCGCGCGAAATCTGGTGTCGCGCTCCCAGAAAGCGTAAGATTAGCTCGCAACAATCCGGAGGCTTGCCGCCCATGCCCGATACTTTTCGCACTTCCAATCCCGCGTTCAATGCGAGCGCGTTCGCAGGGCGCGAGCTTGTCGCGGGACCCACGATGACCCTGCAGGGCACCGTAAACCGGGCCGCCGTTCTTTTGTTGTGTGTGATCGTAACGGCGGGCTGGACATGGGGGCTGGCGCGCTCACAGTCGCCGCAGGCGGTCATGCCCTGGATGCTGGGAGGCGTGTTCGGCGGCCTCATCGTCGCCATGGTGACGATATTCAAGAAGGAATGGTCTCCGTTCACCGCGCCGGTTTACGCCCTTCTCGAAGGCCTTGCGCTGGGCGGAATTTCTTCGTTGATCGATCAGCAATATCACGGCATCGCCGTGCAGGCGGTCGCGCTGACTTTCGGGACGGTCGCGGTCATGCTCGTCGCTTACACCACCGGCCTGATTCGCGTCACGCAGCGCTTCAGAATGGGCGTCGTCGTTGCCACCGGCGGCATCCTCGTCGTCTACCTTGCGGATATCGTCATGGGATTCTTCGGCAAGCACATTGCGCTGCTCAGCTCCGCCGGGCCGTGGGGAATCGCGATCAGCGTCTTCATTGTCATCGTTGCCGCGCTCAACCTGATCCTCGATTTTGATTTCATCCAAACCGGTGTCCAGGCCGGGGCGCCGAAATACATGGAATGGTACGGCGCCTTTGGCCTCATGGTTACGCTCATCTGGCTGTATCTCGAGTTTCTGCGGCTTTTGTCCAAGGTGCGCCGGCGCTAAAATCTTAAATTCGGAATCGGTCTTAGCCTATCTCCAGCACCGCGGCGCCGCGGATCGCGTCTTCCTTCAGTTTCCGCAGAGCGATATTGGCGTCGCGCAGCTCAAAAGTCTCCACTTGTGTGCGAATTGGAATCTCTGCCGCGACGCGCAAAAAGTCTTCGCCATCCTTGCGCGTGTTGTTCGCAACGCTCCGAATCACGCGTTCCTGATACAGCAGATCGTAATCGAAGGACGGAATCGGGCTCATGTGAATCCCGCCAAGAACGAGCGTGCCGCCTTTGCGAAGAGCCTTGAGCGCGGCGGGAACGATTTCGCCGGCTGGCGCGAAGATAATCGCTGCATCGAGCTTCTTTGGCGGCTCCGCGAGCGTGTCGCCGGCCCACGCGGCGCCCAGTTCGAGCGCGAGCCGTTGATGCCGAGTGTCCCGCGTGGACGCAAAAACTTCCACGTTCCAGTGCCGGGCCACCTGAATCGCGACGTGTGCGGCCGCGCCAAAGCCGTACAAACCGAGGCGCCCTCCGGACTTGATCCCTGCGAGCCGCAAGCACCGAAATCCGATAATCCCGGCGCAGAGCAACGGCGCCGCCTGCTCATCCACAAACGCCTCGGGAATCGCGTAGACAAAGTCCTCGGGCGCGACGACGTGTTCCGCGTACCCCCCGTCTACCGTGTAGCCCGTGAATTCCGGATGGTCGCAAAGATTTTCAGCGCCCGATCGGCAGTATTCGCACGTCCCATCGGTTCGATGGAGCCACGCAACGCCCACGCGCGCGCCAACGCTGAAGCGCTGCGCCCTCGCACCCAATTTTTCGATCACACCCACGACTTGATGGCCGGGAATTACCGGCGACTTTCGCGGCGGCAATTCCCCTTCCACGACGTGTAAATCCGTGCGGCAGACACCGCAATATTGCACCCGGATGAGCACTTCCCCGGCTCCCGGCTGTGGCGTCGCTACGTTGGTGTACTCGAGCGGGCTGGCTGCGATCGGTGCGGGCGCTCTCAGGATGCAGGCCTTCATGAAAACGGCTCGCTGTAGGAGAGGGGAGTAAGCGTCAGCATTTCATTTATGTCGCGGAAGTGTTCGACATCACAGCGCGAAAATCGAAGGCTATTTGTTCGTGCGCTTTGCGGCCGTCTTGGCCCTTTTCTTCGCAGGAGCGCTGGCCTTCGACGGTGCCTTTTGCGGGTCGCCCGTCGCCGCCTTGGCAACGTCGCCGCCACCGTCGCGAGCGATCTGCGCGAGTAATCGCGCGCTGACAACAGACTTCGGCTTGGTGACGGTGATGTCGTCAGTGCTCGCGTACTGATCGCGATGCTTGATCAGAAGCCACGACGGCTTCGACGAGCTTCCAAATCCACGCGTGCGGACCAGCACCCAGGAGCCCCGCAGTTTCTTGCCATACAGGATGAACTTCAGATCGCCCTTTTCGAGCGCAGCATTCACGTCGGGAGATTCCGGCTCCCACGTTCCGATGTCCCAGACCATCACGGTCCCGCCGCCATACTCGCCTTCGGGAATCGTGCCCTCGAAGCTGGCGTAATCGAGCGGATGATCCTCCACCTGCATCGCCAGCCGCTTGACGGATGGATCGGTGGATGGTCCTTTGGGCACGGCCCAGGAAAGCAGGACGCCGTTCCATTCCAGGCGCAAGTCGTAATGGAGGCTCGTCGCGCGATGCTTCTG
>DASPVY010000196.1:0-5516 GCA_035622115.1 Candidatus Acidiferrales bacterium | reverse complement strand
CGCAATCCGGGCACTTCGCCGGCATCTTGAATGGCCGCCGGTCGCGTCCTTTCTTGATCACTTTCACCACGTGCGGAATCACGTCGCCCGCGCGTTCGACGATCACCGTATCCCCAATCTCCACGCCCAGCCGCTCGATTTCATCCATGTTGTGCAGCGTCGATCGGCTCACCGTCACGCCGCCTACCTGCACCGGCTCGAGCATCGCCGTCGGCGTCAACACGCCGGTGCGACCCACGTTCACGATGACGTCATTCACCACCGTCGTCTCCTGCCGCGGCGCAAATTTGTATGCAATCGCCCAGCGCGGCGCCTTCGACGTATATCCCAGCTCGTTCTGCAGCCCGATTTCATTCACCTTGATCACGATGCCGTCGATTTCATAAGGCATTTTGTCGCGCTTTGATTCCCAGCCTTCGATGTACCGCTCCACCTGCTCGATCCCCTCGCATACTTTCGAGCCTTCGTGCGAGCTGCGAAATTGCATGTTGTGAAGATCTTCGAGCGCCTCCGAGTGCCTCTTCACGGGAACCCGCCCGTTGACCAGCAGGTAGTACGCGAAAAAATCCAGTCGCCGCGAGGCCGTAATCGCCGGATCGAGCGTCCGCACCGCGCCCGCCGCCGCATTCCTCGCGTTCGCGAATCTCTTGCCTCCTTGCTGCTCCTGCAATTCATTCAGTGCTTCAAACGCCTTCACGGTGATCACCGCTTCGCCGCGTACTTCAAAATCTCCGCCGATTCCTGCTTTCTTTAATCGCGCGGTATTGATTCGCAGCGGAATCGAGCGGATCGTCTTGACGTTCGGTGTCACGTCTTCGCCCGTCGTGCCGTCTCCGCGCGTCACGCCGCGGACCAGCACTCCGCCTTCGTAGATCAGCGCCATGCTCAGGCCGTCGAATTTGTGTTCAGCAACATATTCAATTGCATGCCGCCCGGTTGCCTCGCGCACGCGCCGGTCAAAATTTCCAAGCTCTTCGAAGGAAAATGCGTTGTCGAGGCTCATCATTGGCCGCGTGTGGCGCACCTTCTCGAATCCCTCGCGCGCCGCGCCGCCCACTCGCTTCGTCGGCGAGTCCGGCGTCACCAGATCCGGGTGTTGCGCTTCGAGCTTCTTCAGCTCCTCCATCAGTCTGTCGAACGCGGCATCCGAAATCTTCGGCTCGTCGAGGACGTAATAGAAATACTCGTGCTGGCGAAGTTCGTCGCGCAGCTTTGCGATTCGTTTGGCGGCGGCGCCGTTCTGTTTAGGCATCATGCCTCGAAGGAACGCGGGCGGTGCTGGCAGCACGATATTATACAATGTGCGTTTACTTCGGCGACGCTGACGTCGTCGTGCGCTCTGAAGATGCTGGAAAACGTCCACACCGCGGTTTTGATCTATAACCCGGCCAGCGGCCGCCGCAGGCACCGCCGTTTCGCCGAAATCGAGGAAGCTGCGCGCATTCTCCAATCCTCCGGAATCGCGGCTGAACTCGCGCCGACGGACTCGCGGGGCGCTGCAACCGACATCGCGCGCAAAGCCGTTACCAACAAAATCGATCTCGCGATCGTCTGCGGCGGCGATGGCACGATCAACGAAGTCGTCAACGGCCTCGCCGGCAGCCAAGTCCCTCTTGCCGTTCTTCCGGCAGGCACGGCGAACATTCTTGCCAAAGAACTTGGAATTCCCTGGGACATCCCGGCCGCCGCGCGCTTGATTCGCGGTAGCACCACCCAGCGGATCGCGCTCGGCGCCGTGATGAACGCAACCGCGGAGGGCGATGCCGATCCGTCCCAAGGCTGCCGGTATTTCATGAGCGTCGCGGGCGCCGGTCCCGATGGCGAAATCGTGCACGCCGTGAATCCAGAGCTGAAAGATCAGACTGGAATCATTGCCTACTGGGCAGCGGGCGCGCGTCAACTCTTTCAGTATCGGTTTCCCGAAATGGCCATCGCCTCGAGCCAAAATCGCGGCAACGCCACCCTGCTCGTAGTCGGTCGCACCGTGAATTATGGGGGGCCATTCAAAATTACCACCGGCGCAAATCTCTTCGACGATGAATTCGAGATCGTTACATTCAATACGCGAAATCGTTGGCGTTACGTCGGCGCGCTCTTGCCGCTATGGCTCGGCCGCCTTCGCTCCGTAGCTGGCATCCGAGCCTGGAAAACGCGCGAGCTGACTTGCGCCCCTGCGAACGGCTCCACAATCTACGCGCAAGTTGATGGCGAATTGGCTGGCACGCTGCCTCTGCATTTCCGCGTGGTGCCCGACGCGCTTACCTTGGTTGTGCCCGCCACCGCAAACAAGTAAAGTCACGCTCCGATGGAACCTGTCACTCAGGTGCTCGCATCTGCCGCGCTTTCTCGCGCGGGATTGAGCCGCACATCGCGCCTGGCCCCGCTGGTTCTGCTCGCGACGGCGCTTGCGCCCGATGTTGATTTGCTCAGTTCGCTCGGGGGCCCTGACGCGTATCTTCGCTACCATCGAACTTTGTTTCATTCCATCGCGGGCGGCGCTGTGCTTGCCGCCGCGATCGCGTTCGGCGCGTACATCTTCGACCGCGGCATCCGTCGCGTGCGGACCGAAGGGCGTCCGCTTTCTTTCGGCCGCGCATACGCTCTAGCGTTGATTGGCGTCGCGTTTCACATCATTCTGGATTTGCTCAATAGCGGCGGCGTGCAGCTGCTTTGGCCGTTTCACGAGAAATGGTTTGCCTGGAGCGTCGCGTCCGATCTCGATCTTTGGATTCTTACTCTTCTGGCAGCGGCGCTGGTCTTGCCTGAACTATTCGGCCTGGTCAGCGAAGAAATCGGCGAGCGCAAACGGAAAAATCCCGCGCGGCAGCGCTGGGCTATCGCTGCTCTCGCGCTCTTCTCAATTTACGCGATCGTGCGCGTTGTGCTGCATTCCCGCGCGGTAGATGCTCTCAACTCCCGGACTTATCGCGGCAACATTCCGCTCTCAGCCGGCGCATTCCCAAATTCCGTGTCGCCGATTGACTGGCGTGGCGTGATCGCAACCGACAACGCACTAATCGAACTCGATGTTCCGCTGGGCGCGAGCGGCCGCTTCGATCCCGAAAGCGGCATCTTTCATTTCAAACCAGAGCCATCTCCCGCGCTTGATGCCGCGCGCCGAACAGCAATCGCTCGCCGCTTTCTTGCCTACGCCCGATTCCCTCTCGCCTCGATCGAGCCTCGCGAAGATTCCTTCCACTTCGAGTTGCGCGACCTTCGCCTTCCCGCCGATTCCACATCTCACGAAAACCTCATCGCCGTTGTCGACCTCGATTCCCGACTCAGCGTCCTCCGCGAAGAGCTCCGCTTCCCCGCTGGCCATTCTCACTGATGCCCCCGCGCATGGCACTCCGAGGCTCGCTACTTTTCTCTCTCCTTCGCCACCGCGTGCGCCACAAAGTACAAAGCAATCACGACCGCCACGGCCACGAGTCCCACCATTCGCCCATGCGCCAGCAAATATACCGTCGCCATCTCGCCGTATCGCACCGCCAGCAACCCCTCGCCCAAATATCGCAATCCTCTCCCCAGCAGCAGCGCCACAACGAACGTTCTCAGCGGGACCTGAAACACGCCCTCCGCTAACACGAACGCCTTAAATGGAAGTGGCGGCGGCAGCAGCGCCGGCACAAACGCGCTCAAGAACGCGTTCTGCGTCACCCAGCGCCGCGTTTTCTTCGCCCATTTCGCCGCGCGCCGCTCGAAAAGCGCCTCGCCACCCTGTTTCGCGATGAGATACAGCCAGATGCATCCAGCGAGCGAGCCAATCGTCGCCATGGCTGCGTAATATGGCATTCGCGCGTGATTCTGTACCGACGATTCAATTACGAGCAGGTCCGTCACCACCGGAAACGACAGCACCGACGAATCGAGGAACGCGACGACGAACAGCCCCGCTCCTCCCAGCGTGGCAACCAGTTTGGTCAACCACGCCGGCAGTTTGACTTGATTCATCCCCTGGCCTTCAACGCGCATCTGCGGTCAAAGAGTGCGCGATTATATCAGACGCTCCGCATTGCATCGCCGCCCCCTAGAAACGGCTGCAATCCACACAAAACAAAGCTTTGAGGCCAGGCCTAATCGGGACAACTCGAAGTAGTCTCAGCGCGATCTGCCTTCCATCTCAACTCCAAATCGTCTCCGCAGAATTTGACCCTTTCCAAACGAAATGCTATAAATCTCGATTTCGTGCCGGCTTGCTGATATGGCGCGCCATCCGCCTGCGGATCTCTTTCGACGCCGAAAGATTCGCGTTGTCAGGATCGGGTTGGCCGCTAAATGACGAGGCGCTAACCGGCCAGAGTACCCGGCGAAAATTCCCTTCCTCGCGCGCCCTTCGTATAAGACGCGAAGGCGATATCTGTCTCAGGTGCTGGCGCGAGGACGGAATCGTCACAGAGCGAAAATACAACTGGAGACATGCGGATGAGCAACTTCTTCAAAACATTTGCTGCTCGGAGCGGCCCGATGGCAGCAATCGGCGCCGCGGCTGCGGCGCTTGCGGCCATGGGGGCACCTTGCGCCTTTGCGCGCAATGCCCCCGAGAGCGGCGAAGCTAATCTAAAACTGCCCGATTTGAGCCAGGTTCAATTTTTCGGCGTCGACGGCCATAAGCTCCTCCTCGTCGGAATCCTCTTTTGCATCTTCGGCCTGATTTTCGGCCTCATGATTTACACCAAACTGAAAAATCTTCCCGTTCACCGCTCGATGCGCGAGATTTCCGAGCTGATTTACGAAACCTGCAAAACGTATCTCATCACGCAGGGAAAATTTCTCTTGCTTCTCGAAGTTTTCATCGCTGCAATCATCGTTCTCTATTTCGGCGTACTGCTGAAATATGAAGCGACTCGCGTGTTGATCATTCTGGCGTTCAGCGTGGTCGGAATCGCGGGAAGCTACGGCGTCGCCTGGTTCGGCATTCGCGTCAACACGTTCGCCAATTCGCGCACGGCGTTCGCGGGATTGCGCGGCAAACCCTATCCCATTTACCAGATTCCGCTCGAAGCGGGAATGAGCATCGGCATGATGCTGATCAGCGTCGAACTGCTGATGATGCTCTTCATTTTGCTCTTCGTGCCGGGCGACTACGCCGGCCAGTGCTTTATCGGCTTCGCCATCGGAGAATCGCTCGGCGCCGCGGCACTGCGAATCGCCGGAGGAATCTTCACCAAGATCGCCGATATTGGCTCCGACCTGATGAAGATCGTTTTCAAGATCAAGGAAGACGATGCTCGCAATCCCGGCGTTATCGCCGATTGCACCGGCGACAATGCCGGCGATTCCGTCGGCCCCAGCGCCGACGGATTTGAAACCTACGGCGTCACCGGCGTCGCGCTAATCACCTTCATTCTGCTCGGCGTGAAAAGCCCCGTCGTGCAAGTTCAATTGCTCGTTTGGATTTTCGTGATGCGCATCGTGATGCTCATCGCCAGCGCCGTGGCCTATTTCCTGAACGGGGCTATCGCCAAGGCGCGTTACGCGAATGCCAACGAAATGAATTTCGAGGCGCCGCTTAC
>DASPVY010000195.1:0-4383 GCA_035622115.1 Candidatus Acidiferrales bacterium | reverse complement strand
CAATTCGACGAAGCCAGGAAGAATCTCGATCAGGGCCTCGCCGCGGCGCGCGATGGGAATAACGCCGTGCAGGTCGCGAGCGCGCTGGATGCGGAAGGCGACAATCTTTTCTATCAGGGCGACTACAAGGGCGCGTCGGCCGATTACCAACAGGCGCTGCAATCGGTTTCTAAAACGTCAGACCGGATGGTGACGTTGTCGACGAAAGTGAATATCGCGAAAGTGGCGATCAAACAGGGCGGCGCGGCATCTTCGGTGAACACGCTGAATTCGCTTTCCCAAGACGCCGATACGATTGGACTGAAATATCTTTCGGTGCAGTGCTCGGTGTTCCTGGCTGACGCGCTGAACGAAACGAAGAATTATCCGAAGGCGAAGCAGGAACTCGACCGCGCGTTGAACCGAAGCGAAAAGCTCGGCATGCGCGTCCTGCTCGCGCAGACGCAATATCTCTACGGCCGCAATCTCCAGCTCTCCGGAAACGCCGGGGATGCAAAGAGTCATTTCGACGACGCGAAATCGGTTCTGAGCGACATTCAAAAAGAAGCGCGCACAGATACTGTTCTGAAGCGCAGCGACCTCAGTCCCATCGAGCAGTCCGCCGCGAAGTAGCTGTCCACTCCAACAGTCTGAACTCGCTTTCCTTCGCATGATTCGGTCGCGGCAAAATTCACCGGCCCTAGTATCGCTTTTGCGACCTAGCACAGGGGCGTGCCGCGAGCGGAAGAGCTAACTGCTAGGATGACATCTGTTTATGGAGCCAGCCGCGAACCAAGCCGCAGGTGCGACGCCAAGCGCGCTCATGGTTCAAAATGAAACGCGCGATTCTGAAACTTCCGCTCTGAAAGTCACCGCGACATTTCTTCGGACGAACTGGCTCTTGGTTGTAGGAATTTCTGTCGCGCTCCTCGCTCCTTGCTTCTGGCACCAACACATCGCAGCCGGCGACCTCGCCAGCCACACGTACAACGCCTGGCTCGCGCAATTGATCGAGCAAGGAAAAGCGCCGGGCCTGTGGCTCGCTCGACAGTGGAACAACGTGCTTTTCGACTACAGTCTCAGCGCCGCGGCCAGCGTGGTTGGATTGCGGGCCGCGGAAAAAATCGCAGTGGCGACAGCGGTCCTGCTGTTTTTCTGGGGCGCATTCGCGCTGATTTGCGCATTGACGCGTCGCATGCCGTGGTTCGTGATGCCGGCACTGGCAGCCTTTGCCTATGGATGGACGTTCGAGCAGGGCTTCATGAATTACTATCTATCGCTCGGACTGGGGTTCTTCGCGCTGGCTTTGATCGCGCGCGGGCGAGGACGGGAGCCGCTCCTGTTGTTCTTGCTTGTGCCGCTGATATGGCTCGCGCACCCGCTGGGATCTGTACTGGTTATTAGCGCAGGAACGTACATTTATCTCGCGAATCGGTTCGGCGCCCGCGCGCAGAAGTTTCTTTTCGTCGCTGCGATCGCGGCGCTTGTGGCCGTGCACTTCCTTCTCGCGCGCAATTTCAACGTGATGTGGAATACGGGGCCCTTCCTGCGAAATCTGCTGCGATTCAACGGCACCGACCAGCTGATCACGTACGGCGCTCAGTATCGCCAAGTGGCGTATGCGATGCTCGTGTTGCTGGTCTTCTATGCGGCAGTGGAAATCATTCAACGCGTGCGAGCCCATGAATCCATTGGTGAGTGGTGGCTTCCGTTGCAGCTTTATGCGATCGCGGTCGTGGCGGCATTCCTTCTGCCGCGAGTGCTGTATCTGCCGGAGATGCTCGGACCCCAAGTTGGGCTGCTCACGGAGCGGCTAACTTCAGTGACCGCGGTGCTGGCATTATGCGTCGTCGGTGCCGCGCGCCCGCAGCGTTGGCATTTAGCCGGCCTCGCAGCGGTCTCGACGGTTTTCTTCTTTTATCTGTATATGGATACGGGCACGCTCAATCGCATGGAAGAGCAAGTGGAACGATACGCCGATTCGCTTCCACCAGGCTCGCGCGTAGTTGCAACAATCTGGCCGCTGCCTGGCTCGCGCGTGCTGATCGATCATTTTGTGGACCGCGCGTGCATCGGCCACTGCTACAGCTACGGGAACTACGAACCATCTTCAGGCCAGTTTCGCGTGCGCGCGAGGCCGGAAAACGGCATCGTCGCCGCGAATTTTGACGACACGGACGCGATTGAATCGGGTACCTACATCGTGCAGCCGCAGGATTTGCCAATGTTCCAGATTTTCCAGTGCCAGCGGGATTTGATCGGCTTGTGCATGCGCCAGCTCGAAGCCGGTGAACGAAACGGCCGACTGGGCTATCATCCCGCGCTGCGGCATTAGGCGTAAGTCACGTTCGGTGATGAGACTCGGCGACTCGTCGGCCAACATCAAACCGGCGCCATGCCGAAGGGAATTCCTATGGCCATCGCGGCAAGCAACGCGAGTGAGACGTCGGGCGCGACGAAAACCAGCAGCATCGCTCTGGTAATCGCCGCTTCGACGCTGGGCACGCTGATTGAGTGGTACGACTTCTTCATTTTCGGCAGCTTGACCACGATTCTGTCTGTGAAATTCTACCCGCCGGGCAACGACACGTTTGCGCTGATCGCATACCTGGCGACATTCGCCGTGGGATTCGTGGCCCGGCCTTTCGGCGCTCTTTTCTTTGGCCGCATTGGCGACATGGTCGGACGAAAAAACGCTTTTCTCGCTACTCTGGCCATCATGGGCGGTTCCACCGCGGCGATCGGCTTGATGCCAACGTTTCGGACCGCAGGATGGTTTGCTCCGGTCACGCTGATCTTCATTCGAGTGCTGCAAGGCCTGGCTCTCGGGGGCGAGTACGGAGGCGCAGCCGTCTATCTCGGCGAGTACTCGCCTGACGGCAAGCGCGGCTTTTACACCAGCTTCATCCAGATCACCGCCGCGCTGGGCCTGATGATTTCGTTGTTGGTAATTCTGGCCACCCAATTCGCAATGACCCCGGAAAAATTCAGCGCCTGGGGCTGGCGTCTTCCGTTTCTATTCTCTTTGATTCTTGTGGGCATATCGCTTTACGTCCGTCTGAAGCTGCGAGAGTCTCCAATTTTTTCCAAATTGAAAGCCGCAGGCAAGACTTCAGCGCATCCATTGCGCGATGCCTTCGGAAACTGGCCGAACTTGAAGCTCGTTTTGATTACGCTCTTCGGGGCCGCAGCGGGACAAGGCGTTGTCTCCTACACGGCCGAGTTTTATTCCTTGTTCTACATGCAGACGATCCTGCGATTGAATACCCGAACTGCGAACGTGATCTTGGCTGCGGCGATCGCCCTCTCGTTTCCGTTTTTCATCATCTTCGGCGCGCTTTCAGACAAAATCGGACGCAAGAAAGTCATGATGGCGGGCTTTTTGATCGCGGCGCTGACATTCACGCCCATCTACCACGCCATGGTGCGAGCGGCAGGGAATCATGTGGTCTCGGTGGCATCGATGCGCAACAGCGTGACTGGGGCGATTAGCGTTGCGCCGATGACTCGCGGTGCGAATGGAGCGATCGTTCTCGCGAGAGATGCTGCCGATCCGAACGTGGGCGAACTGATTTTCTTGAACTGGCTGCAGCTCGTGTTCTTCGCGATGACCTACGGGCCGATCGCGGCGTATTTGGTCGAAGCATTTCCGGCAAGAGTGCGGTACACGTCGCTTTCGTTGCCGTATCACATCGGCAACGGTGTTTTCGGAGGACTGCTCCCGCTGATTGGACTTTCGATTTGCGCGGCGACAGGCAATATCTATGCGGGACTTTACTACCCGATCGCGGTTTCCCTGATTAGCTTCGTCGTCGGCAGCCTGGCTCTGCGCGAGACACACGGGACGAAGCTCTGGGATGAATTAAGCGAGCCGACTGTTTGAGCGGATCGTCGCCGCTTTGCGCCGCAGGCTGGACGCATTTGAATGCGTTTGCTTGCGATTGTGCATCGACCAGTCGCAGCAGATCGGATGTCGTTCGGACCCGCAATTAAACGTGCTCATCCAGGAGTGACCGGATTTTCTGGCCGAGATCTTTCGAGCTGTAGGGCTTTTGCAATACGCGGACTTCTTTCCGCGCCAGCGATTTCAGTGCATCCGCTTCGGTTGTGTAGCCCGTTGTGAAGATTGCGCGCAAGCGAGGTTTGCGTGCGACCATTTTTTCGAACGCATGCGGACCGCTCATCGTGGGCATCACCACGTCCAAGAGCGCCAGATCGACTGTGCCGCCGCTGGCCTCGAACGCCTGAACGGCTTGTTCGCCCGTCGCGGCGAGCAGCACACGATAGCCCAGAGACTCCAACATTTCCTGAGCCGCTCCTCTCAAGCCGTCATGATCTTCCGCGACGAGAATCGTTTCAGTGCCGCCTTTCACCTCGGCATCGGTTTTCCTGGCGACGGCTTGG